>NZ_JANQIH010000176.1 GCF_028282265.1 Allomuricauda sp. | reverse complement strand
GTCAGTTCTGCAAAAAAGTAGGAGCTATTGTCAGTAAGTGAATCACTGGTTCGCATGCTTGTAATCAATTTGATAGGAGCATAGCTGCAAAAATCGGCGCAAACCGGTAATCCCATATTGGCCATCACTACAAATAGGGAAATAGATCGCAGAAACGTACTTTTTCCAGCCATGTTTGCACCAGTGATAATCATGAAGTCTGAATTTTTCATTTCCACATCACTGCATACTCTACTTGCTTCCGGAATAAGAGGATGACCTAGGTTCTTTGCCTCAATCAAAACGGTTTTCTTCAAATTTATTTCCGGATAAGCATTTTCAAGATGATTATAGGCAAAGGTCGCCTTGGTGTTGTAGGCATCGAAAAACGCAACCGTTTTAAACCATTGTTCAACCAAATTACCATGACTGGCAATCCATTTTTCAATTCTTAGGGTACAAAGAATATCCCATAGAAAGAAACCATTTCCCAATACAGCGACCAGAAGGTTATTTCGGTTGTCCAAGGCATCCAAAGCTCTGGAAAAGTGAGTAAAAACAACCGACGCTTTCGATTGGTCTGACTGGATTTTTTCTTTTTCAGCAAGAAGGGTATTTGAATTAAAATCCTGATTTTCAATCTCCTTCAATAACAAAGCATATTGCTGGACAGTCTCCCGCATTTTACTGGTATGGGCACTCAAATGACTTATTTTACGAACAAAACTTGCGGTCAAAATGAGACCAAACAAAAACCAGAAAAAAACAATTTGCGGATTTAAGTAGTCCAACACGGTCAAAGAAATCAATACTACTGAGAATCCACCAAAAACCGCAGGTATCCATTTAAAGTATTTGGGAATAAAAGGAGTGTGCTTTTTAAGCCAATTAGCTATGGTTGCCGTGCTTGTTTCTGCCTTGATGAGTCGTGCAATCGCGGTATAATTCTGTCTCCATTCGGTGAGCTTTGACAATTCACGAATAGCTTCCTGTCGTTCTTGTATGCCTTCCACATTATTCGCGTTCATACTATCCGCCAAAAGTTGTGCCCCTTCTGAAAGTCCCGTCCTGTTTAAGTATTGAAAAAGCGAACCTCTCCCAAACAAGTCGATATCAGAACTATAAAAATGGTTCGGGTCGTTAAAGCCTTTTCCATCAAAGCGTTTCAGATAATCATGACCAAGAATCTGAATCTCCTCTTCGTTCACCGTCTGCAGTTCTAAATTTAACTTATACCCCGATTTTCTATTTTCATGCACCTTAAGAAGGAAGACAAAACAACTTATTCCAAGCAAGGCAATTATTGCAGAAGCTGTGGTATTCTGATGAAAAACGTAGATAAGTCCGACAGTCATAAAAAAAACTCCTATTCGCGAAAGGCTTATCAGGTTCAACTTTTTCTTGTCTTCCCTGACGAGACTTTTATACTTTTCTATCTGTTCTTCGTAATAAACTTTCGGTTCAGCCATGAAGTTGTACTGTCATTTTCAGAAAGCAAATATAAGTGGTGCAATCTTTATTAGCCCAAGAATATCAACGATAAAACAGCCCCAATATCCTTAATTGGAAAGATGATCATTATATTGTTTTTAAGGCTAACTTTGAAAATATGAAGAACACTATTTCTGAAAGGATTGCTGATTTTTTAAAGGGGTTTCCTCCTTTTTCAAATTTATTGAAAGCTCAACTTGGGGCCCTTTCTGAAGAGGTGAGTATTATCTACAAAGAAAAAAACAGTTTTGTCTTCACCGTTGAAGAATCTGCCCATAATCAGTTTTACGTGGTACATAAAGGTGCCGTTGCCCTATGGGACAAGGAAGAAAAAACGGTTCTGGACATTTGCGACGAGGGTGATATTTTCGGCCTAAGACCTTTAATGGCCAATGAGAATTACAGATTGACGGCAAAAAGTGAAGAGGAAACCATACTGTATGCCATTCCGATTGACAAGTTCAGGCCTTACATTAAGGAAAACAGAAGGGTCGCGGACTTTCTGGTTGAAAGCTTTGCATCCAATACCCGAAATCCATATGACAAAACGAACAGGGGCCAATTGTTGGGCGACTCTTTTCAGGTCAATACACAAAACTCTCCCCTACTCGACCTTCAACCTGTTGATTTTTCGAAGCATATCGTAGCGGCCTCAGAACAGACTGCCATAAAAAGCATTGCAGAAAAAATGACTGCCAAGGGGATTGGCGCTATGCTTATCGAAAAAGACGGATTGCCAATTGGTATCATTACCGATAAAGACCTTCGAAACAAGATTGCAACAGGCGATTACCCGATTACGGCAAAGGCTAAAAGTATTATGTCCTCACCAGTAATCACGTATCCGGCAAAATTGACCATTACGCAAGCGCAAATGGCGATGATGAAAAGCAACATAAGCCATTTGGTGCTGACAGAAGATGGAACCGTGAATACCAAAGCGGTGGGAATTTTGTCAAAGCACGATATCATGTTATCACTTGGCGATAATCCAGCTGTGCTGGTAAAAGCCATAAAACGGGTCAATACGGTTGAAGAAATAAAACCGCTCAGAAAATCCGTTATGAATCTGTTAAGAGGGTATTTGGACCAGAATATTCCGTTAACGCTTACATCCAAAATCATTTCTGAACTTAACGATGCCTGCATCAAAAAGGTGGTGGAACTATCGTTGGAAAAGATGGATTCAGAACCCCCCGTGAAATTCGCATGGTTGGCTATGGGAAGTCAAGGCCGTAGTGAACAGCTATTGCACACCGACCAAGACAACGCCTTGCTTTTTGAAGATGTCCCACAGTCTAAATTTGATAAAACCAGGGATTATTTTTTAGAGTTGGCACGAATAATCACCGCTGGGCTGAACCACATAGGATACGAATATTGCCCAGCAGACATGATGGGTTCCAATCCCAAATGGTGCAATAGTCTCTTTGGCTTTAAAAAAATGACCTCAAAATGGATCGTCAATCCTGGTCCGGATGAAGTACTGCTCTCCTCCATTTTCTTTGATTACAACCGGGCCTACGGTGATAAAGAACTGGTTTCCAAGCTGTCATATCACATTTTTAACACGGTAAAGGAATACCCCATTTTTTTAAGTCATTTAGCCGCGGGAGCATTGATGAATCCTTCACCTTCAGGGTTTTTCAGGGAATTCTTGGTAGAACAAGACGGAGTTCATAAAGATTTTTTCGACCTTAAAAAAAGAGCTTTAATGCCCATGGTTGATGCTGCACGGGTATTGATGCTTTCACACAATGTCCCCGATATTAGCAACACTTGGGAACGGTATGAGAAGATGGCTGAACTTGAACCAAGCAACAAAGAACTGTTTTTGGCGTGCAGTTATGCTACAAAAGCGCTGCTTCGTTTTAGAACCAAACAGGGTCTACTTCATAACGATTCGGGAAGGTATATTAACTTGGAACAACTTAATAAGGAGGAAAAAATGAAACTAAAACGAACGTTCAAGACCATCAAACAGATTCAAGAGGTACTAAATGTTCGGTTTATGGTTTCAAGAGTGCGATAATCTCAAGAATGGCTTCAAAAAAAGAAGATTTACCGGAATTTTGGAAGGAATATGAAGCCTCATTTTTAGAGGCACTTCCCGAAAAAATTACGGATGCCGTATTTGTGGTATTGGATACGGAAACCACCGGTTTTAGTTTAAAAAAGGACCGAATGTTGAGCATCGGAGCACTTCGGCTTCAGGATAGTACCATTAAAGCAAAGGACGCTTTTGAGGTTTTTTTGAACCAAACCACCTTTGACGCTAAAACGGTAGAAATCCACGGTATTTTAAAAAGAGGGAAAACAAAGCGGATTGAAGAGCTTGAAGGTTTAAAAATAGTATTGAAACTTCTCGGAAATGCAATTATAGTAGCCCATCATGCAGGTTTTGATGTGGGTATGCTAAATGCGGCCCTTATCCGTCATGGCCTACCGAAATTGAAAAACAAAACTTTGGATACCGCAATATTGTATCACAAAAGTTTGCCCAAAGCAAAAAGAAAGACTGAAGGACACTATAGTCTAGATGACCTTTGCGAGGAATTCAATATTCCAAAAACTGACCGTCATACCGCACTGGGAGATGCTTATATCACAGCAATCGCTTTTTTACAGATTCTTGAAAACTTAAAACCTATCTCTCTTAAGCAATTGCTCAAAAAAGATAGGTTTTGGGAGTTTTGGAAGTTTATCTAAAGTGATTCCTCCATAATTTCCTCCACTACTTCAGGATTGAGTAAGGTCGACGTATCGCCAAGGTTACCCGTATCCTTTGAGGCAATTTTCCTTAAAATTCGTCGCATGATCTTTCCGCTTCGCGTCTTGGGAAGTCCCGATGTGAACTGAATTTTATCCAATTTGGCAATTGGTCCAATATGCTCTGTTATTACCTGATTTATCTCTTTTCGTAAATTATCCTTGTCTCGGGATTCACCCGTTTCCTTTAAGGTAACGTAGCCATATAGTGCATTCCCTTTGATGTCGTGTGGGAATCCTACAATCGCAGATTCGGCAACAGCAGGATGCTCATTTATGGCATCCTCTATTGGTGCGGTACCCAAGTTGTGTCCCGAAACAATGATAACATCATCCACTCGACCTGTAATTCTGTAATAACCCACTTCATCCCTTAAGGCACCATCCCCTGTAAAATACATGTTCGCGAAGGCAGAGAAGTAGGTGTCCTTATAACGCTGGTGATTACCCCAAATGGAGCGGGCCATAGAAGGCCAGGGATATTTGATACAAAGCCGACCATCAGCTGGATTACCCTTGATTTCTGCTCCTTGCTCATCCATTAAAGCGGGTTGTACACCGGGAAGCGGCAAAGTCGCATAGGTGGGTTTTGTTGGAGTCGAAAAAGGAACTGGTGAAATCAATATGCCTCCAGTTTCGGTCTGCCACCATGTATCCACAATAGGACATTTCTTTTCTCCCACATGATCATTGTACCAGTGCCATGCTTCTTCATTTATGGGTTCACCAACGGTACCCAGAACCTTCAGACTTGACAGGTCATATTTCTTGATAAAGTCCAGATTTTCCTTGGCAAGAGCCCGAATGGCCGTAGGTGCTGTGTAAAACTGATTGATTTTGTGCTTTTGCACTATTTCCCAAAAACGACCAAAATCAGGATATGAAGGCACTCCTTCAAACATCACGGTAGTCGCCCCATTGGCCAACGGTCCATAAATGATGTACGAATGTCCGGTTATCCAACCAATATCAGCGGTGCACCAATAAATATCGTTTTCTCGATATTGGAATACATTTTTAAACGTATAAGCCGTGTAGACCATATAGCCGCCAGTGGTGTGCATCATTCCTTTTGGTTTTCCCGTAGAACCCGAAGTATAGAGAATGAACAAAGGGTCCTCTGCATCCATAACTTCGGGAGGGAAGTCACCATATGCACTTTCTAAAAGCGGTGCCAACCATTCATCACGGCCTTGTTTCATATTGATTTTAGAGTCGATACGCTTAGCTACCAAAACCGTTTCGACATCTGGGCAATCATTCAAGGCTTCATCTACAATACCTTTTAGGTCAATTGTTTTTTTACCTCGATAAGAACCATCGGAAGTAATTACCATTTTGGCTCCACAATCATTGATTCGGGTGGATAAGGCTGTCGAAGAAAAGCCAGCAAATACTACGGAATGAATCGCTCCAATTCGGGCACAGGCCAAAACGGAAACAGCAAGTTCAGGAATCATGGGAAGATAAATGACTACCCTATCCCCTTTTTTGATTCCCTTTTCGCTGAGGACGTTTGCCATTTTGCATACCCTGCTGCGAAGTTCCTTATAGGTAATATGTTGTGCTTCTTCATCGGGGTTGTTGGGTTCAAAAAGAATGGCTGTTTTCTCTCCTCGAATATGGATATGTCTATCAATACAGTTCTCTGTGATATTCAGTCTGGCCCCTTGAAACCATTTGATTTCCGGCTTGCTAAAATCCCATTCAAGGACTTTGTCCCATTTTTTTCGCCATACAAAGTGTTCTTCGGCTACCTCTTCCCAAAAGTTTTCTGGGTTACGGATAGATTTTCGATATACTTGAAAGTACTCTTCCAGATGTTTTATGTGATAATTACTCATATGGCTTGTTTTTTAGGTTTTCCAATATTTTTCGAACTATATACTTGTTTAATTTCATCGATGATAGTAACATCATCAATTGTAGATGGGATGGGGTACTCCGATTTATCGGCAATGTTTCGGAGCAATTTTCTTAAGATTTTTCCCGATCTTGTTTTTGGTAATCGATTCACGACAAGCAACTGTTTGAAAGATGCCACAGCTCCTATCTCATGCCTAACATTTTGGACCACTTCCTTTTCCAAGTTTTCGGCTGAAATATCCATTCCAGATTTTAACACCGCAAGACCCAAAGGTCTTTGTCCTTTTAAATCGCAATGTATTCCGAAGACTGCGCATTCCGCAATTGCCGGATGGGAAGCCACAATTTCTTCCATCTCCGCTGTTGAGAGTCTATGTCCCGCTACATTAATGATGTCGTCTACCCTACCCGTGATGAATACGTATCCATCTTCGTCTTTGTATCCTCCATCACCCGAAAAATAATAACCGGGGAACTTTTCCAGATACCCTGCAGTAAATCGTTGGGTGTTCTGCCAAACGTCCAACAAACAACCTGGAGGTAGAGGTAATTTTACCAAAACATAGCCCTCTTCATTGACACCACATGGATTACCGTCCTCTCCCATTATCTGTATGTCGTATCCATGAACCGGAAATCCTGCCGAACCTGGTTTTACGGGCTGAAGTTCAACTCCAACCATATTGGCCAACATAGGCCATCCTGATTCAGTCTGCCACCAATGGTCAATTACCGGAACATTCAATTTTTGTTTGGTCCACTCCAAAGTGGCCACATCGCATCGCTCACCGGCCAAAAATTGGTATTTCAAACAGCTTAAATCATATTTTTTGAGCAGTAATCCTTCCGGGTCTTCCTTTTTGATTGCCCTTATGGCCGTTGGCGCCGTAAACATTACTTTGACCTGATATTCCGAAATTACCCTCCAAAAGGTTGAGGCATCAGGAGTCTTTATAGGCTTCCCTTCAAAGAGTACGGTACTATTTCGATTTAGTAATGGCGCGTATACAATATAGCTATGTCCAACGACCCAACCCACGTCACTGGCTGCCCAATACACATCTCCTTCCTCTACTCCATATACATATTTCATTGAAGCTTTTAAAGCTGTGGCATATCCCCCCGTATCTCTAACGATGCCCTTTGGTGTTCCAGTGGTTCCAGAGGTGTACAATATGTAGAGTGGATGTGTAGCTGCCACTTGCACAGGGTCAACTGGCTCAGAATCTTTGACCAAAGTTTCATAATCGACATCATAATTCCTTTGCGGAATGTCAACACCCAATTTTCTATCAAAAATGACTACCCGCTCCGGTTTATGTTTTGCCAGAGAAATTGCCTCGTCCACAAAAGGTTTGTATGGAATTATCTTTTCAATTTCGATCCCGTTTGATGCCGTAATTATTACTTTGGGTTCACAATCATCGATACGAATTGCCAATTCATGAGGAGCAAATCCGCCAAAAACTACCGAATGGATTACCCCTAAACGGGCACAAGCAAGCATAGCGTAAACCGCCTGCGGGATCATAGGCATATAGATAATCGCCGTATCTCCCTTTTCCAATCCCAGCTTTTTAAGACCGCCAGCTAGTTTAGAAACTTCTTCACGCAACTCCAGATAGGTAATTGTTGCCTTTACATTGGTGACTGGGGAATCGTAATAAATGGCCACTTGATCTCCATGACCTGCTTCAATATGTCTATCGATGCATAAGTAACTCATGTTCAATTTCCCATCAGCAAACCAATGGCTTCCCCCATTTGGGGCACTCTTCAATATTTCCGTTGGGAAGGTATCCCACGCCAAGGCTTGGGCTTGTTTTTTCCAAAAACCTTCAGGATTTCGGATACTCTCTGAATAAAAATCGTTGTAGTTCATCATAGTTCAAGCTATCATATGTTCAATATCTGTAATGACCTTTTTTACTGAGAAAGGTTTGGTCACATAACTATCGGCTCCCAATTGCATTCCTTTTTCCACATCGGCTAGCTTGCTTTTTGCTGATAAGAACACCACTTTGGTTCCGTCGAGGTCTTTATTTTTACGAATTTGTTTTAGGGTTTCGTAACCGTCCATTTTAGGCATCATAATATCCAAAAGGATAATATTGGGAAGTTCATTGCTTGCAATTTCCAGAGCTTCTGTTCCATCCCTAGCTATGAAAACCTCAAAGTCCTTTTTCTTAAATGCATATTCCAAGGACATTACAATGTTGGGTTCGTCATCCACTATTAAAATTTTTCTGCTCATTTAGTCTTTGGTATTGTGAATACAAGTCTTGCACCCTTGGGCACATTCTTATCTGCCCATATGCTACCGTTGTGACTTTCCACAATCTGTTTGCAAATGGCCAGACCAAAACCACTTCCCTGTGGTTTTTTGGTATTCTGATTTCTTGATTGATAAAACTTTTCAAAAATGTAGTTATGGTCTTCGCCAGGAATCCCTCTACCGTTATCCTCCACCACAATGGCTATTTCCTGTTCCTTTTCTTCCAAAAGAATTTTAATGATACCCTTTTCCTGTTCGGTAAACTTCAAGGAATTGGACAGCAAATTGGTCAGTACCTGTAAAATACGGTCTTCATCATACATCCCTTCCAAGTAATCAGATTCATTAAACTCAACCTGAACTTTTCGTTGCTCTGCGATACGTTCTATTCCCTGTATGGCTTTTTTAATGGTTTTGTTGATTTTTCCACTCCTTATATTCAGCTCTGTCCGATTTGAAGATAATTTTTCAAGGTCAAGAATGTTATGTATCAGCTTGCCCAAACGATCGGTATCCTTGCTGATGTTCATCAAGAATTGCTGTCGGAGTTCGGGCGGCATTTCTTCATCTTCCAGTACTTCGGAAGCAGCCTTGATTGATGTAATTGGAGTTTTTAATTCGTGTGCAACTGTGTCCAAAAATTCATCCTTTTGTCTATCCTGAAGCAGTAATTCATCATTCGCCAACTGTAATTTTGAAGCCATTTGGGACAGCTCTTCCGATTTTTCAATCAACAATCGATTCGTCGCTTTGGTCTCCTTGTTTTCCTCCAAAATATTGAGTACTTCCACGAGACTGATCGGCTTTTCTTTTGACACTGATGCCAAGAGTATTTTGGCAGAAGCACTTCCTATGGATCCGGTCAACAGTTTTTCGGAAAAATTGATAAGCCGGGAATCTGCCTTTTCTTCTTGCTCGGAAATATTATACTTTCTATTAAAAATGGTCAAGGCTCTTTTTGTGCGGGTTTCTCCCAGAAAACGATTCAAAAGCCTTCTAATGTCCGCCACGTAAGCTTCCCCTTTCCAGACAAATGCACCTTCCTGTAGGTTTTCATAATTCTCGTTATGAACAAACATCTCTGCATAATTCCGCTCACGGTAATTGCCCTTGGCCATAAGGGAAAGTCCCACAAAGGCCAGAGTATTAAAACTCATACTCCATAAAAAAGCATTGCTTTCGGGTGTTAAATAATCAATCCCAAACAATTGTGAAGGCCGTAACCACCAATAGCCAAACAATCCTTTATCTGCTATTTGTGAACCTGGTGAAATTACATCAGCCACAATGGGAAGTAGAAGCGTATACATGACCACCAACAAGCCTACTACCATACCTACCTTTGCTGCATTTGCAGTTCCGCGTCTCCAGAAAAGACCTAAAAAGAAGGAAGGGGCCAGTTGTGCAATGACAACAAAGGATATTAGTCCAATGGAAAACAACGATAGCTGGTTGGAAAAAAGAATGTAAAAAAAGTATGCGATGATAATCAATAAGAAGATGGCAACCCGTCTTATATTTTTAATACTTTTTGCATTTTCTTCAGGATTACCTTCCACCAATTTTTTTATAAATCCGTAGGGGATGATTACGTTATTGCTCACCATGGTGGACAGTGCCAATGTAGAGACCACAATCATGGAGATAACCGCTGAAAATCCCCCTATAAAAACCAAAAGGGCCAAAAATGTATTTCCGCTTTGAAGCGGAAGCAATAGCGAATAATAGTCATGGTTTACGCTACTAGGTAAGCTTATGTTCCCTGCCCATGCGATGAAGATGACAAAGACATTAAAAATCAAAAGATATAGGGGAAAAAGCCAAATCGCCTTTTTTAAATGATTGATGTTTTGGTTTTCAACAACGGCCACATGAAATTGTCTCGGCAAGAGAAAAATGGCGAAAAAGGAAAGGAAGATTGTAAACATCCAATTGAATCCATTTTCCAGACCGCCAAAAGAACTTAACTGCTTAAAGTTTTCGGTTGAAGCTGCTTTTAGATACACATCGGTGGTACCATCAAACATGAAATAGACGACGAATATTCCAATAGCCAGAAAGAAAACCAGTTTTAGAACCGACTCTAGTGCAACCGTTGCCATAATACCTCTTTTGCCAAGAGAAGCATCCGTCGACTGTGTACCAAAAAATGCCACAAAAATGGCAATAAGCAAAGCAATATAAAACGTGGAGTCGAGCCATACGCCCGATGTAACATAACCGTTATTGGATACCAGCGCAAAAGTCTCGGAAACTGCTTTTAATTGTAACGAGATATAGGGTATAATGGCCAGAAGACACGTAAGGGTGACCAACGCACCCAAGAGTCTATTATTGCCGTAACGCATGGAGATAAAATCGGCTATGCTTGAGATTTTATGTTGCTTGGAAATTCGGATGATCTTCCGCATCAAAATAATCCACAACGGCATGGCAATAACAGGACCAAGGTAAATAGCCAAAAAGCTGATTCCCGATTGTGAAGCAATACCGACGCTTCCATAATAGGTCCATGCTGTACAATAAACGGCCAAGGAAAGTACGTAGATGTAGGGATTATTGACCAATCTGCCCCTATGTCTTTTTTCTGCCCAATACGCCAAGAAAAAGAGAAATGCCAAATAGACAACTATAATCAATATCAGCGCATAGTTATTCATAGAACTTTTTTAGAATATAATATGCGACCACGATGCTGATGAACCAGCTTAAAAAAATAAAGATGTAAAAGGCTGGAAACCCAAATACATGAAAATCTCCATCTAGAATAGAAACAAAAGGTACATTCCACAAAAAAAGTAGGAGGACGGCTATCATCACAAGTTTTTGTTGATGTCTTTTTTTCATTTTCATTTGTTAGGACCTTCTATAAATTTATGAAAACGGTGCGGCATTTACACACCACACCGCTTTCATTAACCAACTAAACATAACTAATGCGACACAGCTTCACCTGCACCACTTGGGATTCTAATATTCTCAACAATATCTTGTACATCCTCTGGTGGTTCCTCAGTAAATTTGTTCACAACCAAGGCTACCGCAAAGTTTACCACCATGGCGATGGTACCAAATCCTTCTGGTGAAATGCCGAACCACCAGCTATCTTTTAAGCCAGATACTGCAGCTTTTCCTCCATCAAAAATTCCGAACTTGAATTTCAACATATAGAACAGCATCAAGGAAATACCCACAACCATACCTGTAATGGCTCCTTTGCTGTTCATCTTTTTATAGAATATTCCAAGAATAATGGCCGGGAAGAACGAGGCTGCTGCCAGACCAAATGCCAGTGCCACTACCGCGGCCACAAATCCGGGTGGATTGATTCCGAAGTAACCAGCAATACAAACAGCACCTACAGCAGATAAACGTGCAGCCCAAAGCTCTCCTTTTTCGGAAAGATCTGGATTGAATACGTTTTTGATCAAATCGTGGGATACCGAAGAAGAAATTACCAACAATAGACCCGCTGCAGTTGACAATGCTGCGGCCAAACCACCGGCAGCTACCAAAGCAATAACCCATGCAGGTAAGTTGGCAATCTCGGGATTGGCCAAAACCATAATATCCCTATCTACAGTCAACTCATTGATTTCTGGATTGGCCACGTATTGAATCTTGCCATCACCATTCTTATCATCGTGCCCAATTAGACCTGTAGTTTCCCAATTTTTAAACCATTCTGGCATGGAAGCATAATCTTTTTCACTAACCGTTTCGATAAGATTGGTTCTTGCAAAAACAGCTACAGCTGGAGCAGTTGTGTAAAGAATAGCTATGAACAGAA
>NZ_JANQIH010000258.1 GCF_028282265.1 Allomuricauda sp. | reverse complement strand
GTATTGAAGTCTTCTGGATTAAAAGTCACTTGGGTACAACCTTCCTCGCCTCTATTGGTATAACCTGATAGGGATTTTGAGGTCTCAATGATATCCTGTTCAGTATAACCATTCCCTTCGCCCAAGGTGAACAATTCATAAAGCTCACGCGCGTAGTTTTCATTAGGGTTGTTACCTCGGTTTCGGGCACCATCCAAATAGTAGAGCATGGCACTGGTCAATCCTATTTCACTTACGAATGTTTTAAAATTACCTATAGCATTTCGCTGTAAGCAATTAAAATAATGGTAAAGGAAAGAGTTGCATCGATATACATCCAACTCAGTAACAAAATGGTTGCTCCAAAAGAAGCTTAACCGATCGCGAAGGTTGTTGTCGAGTAAAGCATTAACATAGGAAAGGGTGAATTCCTGTTGTTGAGCTCGTCTAACATCTCGCGCTAAATCTTCATCAGCAGGATAATTGGCATCGGTCCAATCAGCCCATTCCGGGGCAGGAATAGGTGGTAAGGCCAAGGCCTGATCTACCAAAGAATCTACTAAAGCATCCGCAGACTGTCCAACAGCCGCGTTAATGGTCTGTACAGAGGCACTAAAACCAAGCCTTCGGTACAAATGGGCAGCACGTAACGCATCCAATGGAGTGGTATACGGCGCCAAAGTTGAAGTGTTACAATTAATGAAGTACTCCATAGCAATGTCTGGCGTTAAATAGGTCCATAGTTTTGGGGCAACTATATGTCTAGCTTACGTTGGTGTGGTTCCGAAAAGAGTCCACAAATTACACAGTAAACGTTTTGTTAAAGGCGAACCACCAAATTTTTCGACGAAATGCATGCTTTTTTTTCTATTTTTCAAAAATTTATGGGAAAACACAACGAATTTGGCCGTTTTGGGGAAGAGGTTGCTGAGGATTTTTTAAGGAATAGGGGCTATAAAATTCTTCAAAAGAACTACTATTATACAAAAGCGGAAGTAGATATCATCGCTCAAAAAGATGATACTCTTGCCATAATAGAGGTCAAGTCAAGATCTCGGGGATTTTTCAAAGATATGAGCGAAGTGGTCCATCCAAAGAAAATAAAACTATTGGTCAAGGCGGCGGATCATTATGTTATTGAAAATGATTTGGATGTAGAAGTGCGTTTTGACATTATTACCGTTATAAAAAAAGATTTGGGATTCGAAGTGGAACACCTTGAAGATGCATTTCACCACTTTTAACCATTTGTTTTATTTATAACAATATGTTATTTTTGTTGAAAACCAAGCAAAAATGAAAACCATTTCCGCCGTTGTTGAACATTACATTAAGAAAAAACCTTTTCTGCAGAGCGCCCTGGCGCAGGGCATCATCAACCTGACTTCGCTTTCAAGACAGATTAAACCTGAGATTTCCGAAGCTTTGGGCAAAGATGTTAAAGACGGTGCTGTGGTCATGGCCTTGAAGCGACTTTCCGACGATTTGGAGTTTCGGGCTACCCATCGTATCGTAAAGGTCTTGAAGAACATCGGGGAAATTACGGTTCGATCCAGTTTAACGGATTATACATTTTTGGCTTCAGATACCATTTTACAGCAACAGGCCAAGCTTTTGGAAGAAGTCAATACCAACCAAGATGTTTTTTATACTTCTTCCCGGGGCGTAAACGAAATAAATATCGTCATAAGCAACGCGATGGATGAGGTCGTCGAAAAGTATTTTGCGCACGAGCGTTGCACACAAAAGGCCGAAAATCTTTCATCAATTACGGTTAAGCTTCCGGCTGAAAATGTATCGGTGCCCGGAATCTATTACTTTATTTTTCAACGTTTGGCCTGGGAAGGCATCGTTCTCTATGAAGTAATCTCGACAACAAATGAATTTACTATTCTCGTAAACGAGGAACAAGTCGATGTTGCTTTTAAGACCATCAAGGATTTGAAATCCCTGTAGAGTTGCTATTCCCTTATAGCTGCTTTTCGTAGGTATTGTGAATGGCCAAAATCAGAAGTCCGAAAACAACCGCTGCCACAATCAAAATGGTGTTGATCAAACCATCAACCGAAAATGAGAGCCTGATGAGAATGGTGGAAATCACAAACCCCGAATTACGAATTACTTTATGGAACTTATCCGTGTAGAAAAAGGAAACCAATAACAATATCACATCAACTATGATAAGTACCGTAAAGAATTCATCAAAAAAGACATTATTTATGTTTTTGATGGAATCGAGGTCATTGGCACCCATAAAAAGGGTTTCATATGACCAGCTTCCCAAGGTATAAACAGCAAGAACCAAAAGAATGGGAACAAGGCCTATGGAAATAATCTTTTTGAGACCTATAAATCTTTCTACGTCGACTGCCAATGCAGTGTTTTGCTCCGATATTTTTTTTCGGTTTTTATTTAATCTATAAAACCAATACAGGAGATAAAAAAGCAAAAGGGAAGCAATGATATCATAGGTAAATTGAAGATCTCCCTTAATACTGAACCAATCTGAGCTTAACCTAAGGTTGGACAAATCTTTGAACAACCTCCTGATAATGATAAGAGTAATTATCTCGTACTGTTTGCTGATGTAAGTCGTAATAGAACGTGGCAGATAAAAAATGAGTAGGTAGACTTCATATAAGAGAATGAACGAAAAAGGAGTGTAAATGGCTCCAATGGGATTTCCGAAAAGTTCAGAGTCATCATTGAAGAGTGGCGTGAATTTGTTGATATAAATCAGGGCCAGATGTACGATGAAACTCAATATGGCGATTACGAGGGTAAGCCGTTCAAAGATTTCCTTGGTTTTGTTGGAAAGTAAAAACTCATAAAGAAGGGAAATCTTTTTTTTGACAGAGGCCATTGCTAAAAATAGGTATTATCTTTTAAACTATGGTTCAAGCCTTGAACAATGCGTATTTCAACAGACTAAAAAGGAAGCATTTTCGTTGTTGTTTGAGACGTTTTTAATAATGACCAAAAAAAGGATTCTTTTCGGTTTATTGGCAGCCATGCTGATTTATGTTTTCTACCTCCTCTATTTGTTGGTGCTGTCCCCCAAAACGAACCTTCAGTCCATTTATCTGATTCCGAAGGATGCGGTTTTCGTTATTGAATCGGAACAGCCCGTAGAAAGTTGGCAAAAGATTAGCGAAAGCGAAGCATGGTCACATTTATTGAAGAATGATTACTTCGCCGAATTGACAGAGAACATTCAGAAAGTGGATACCATTTTCAATGACCAACGTCGTCTGTTTGAGTTTTTTGATGACCGCTCGCTTTTCATTTCAGTCCATATGATTTCCCCAAAGGAATATGGGTTATTTTATGTATTGGACCTAAAGCGTATCGCCAAACTAAAACTGCTCAAAACCTACCTCAATACCTTATTGAATGACAACTACACCCTGAGCAAACGCAATTATCACGAGCATGAGATTTTGGAGGTTTTCGACCGAAAGAACAAAAAAACGATGTACCTGTCGTTCATCAAAAACCAGTTGATTGCCTCTTACACCCATTCGTTGGTCGAGGCATCCATCGACCAGTACAAAGAACCCGTGTTGGGGAGAGACCTTAATTTTATTGAGGTCAATCAAAGGGTAGGTTTTGAAGACCTGTTTCGTTTGTACCTGCAGTATGATTATTTTGATGATTACTTTAGGCGATTTTCGGATCGCCCTGGAGATTGGGTGAATCGATTGAGTGAAAACTTTTTGTTTTCAGGTTTTCATTTTGATTTGGACCGTAATAGTACAATAACTGCCAACGGATTCACCAATATCAGTTTCGCGAACGAAAACTATCTGGAAGCACTGCAAAAGTCAGGAACGGCGCCTCGTACCATTCCTAAAATAGCCCCAAAACGCACGGCCCTATATGTAAGTTATGGGTTTGATAGCTTTTCGGAGTTCTATCGAAATTTTGAAACGGTGCAAGAAGATAATCCCGAACAGTTTGCGGCATATAGGTCTGGAATACAAAAGCTTGAAAAATTCCTTAAAATCAACATCAAGGAAAACTTTGTTAGCTGGATTGATGACGAGATAGCCCTTTTGCAAATACAATCTTCCATCGAAAAAGGGAAAAACGATATTGCTCTTGTCCTAAAGACCAATGATAAAAAAGATGCGAAAACCAACTTGGATTTCATCTTGAGTCAAATCAAAAGAAAGACACCCGTCAAGTTCAAAGCTGTTTCTTACGAGGGTTATGAAATCAATTATTTATCCATCAAAGGCTTCTTCAAGATTCTCTTGGGCAGTCGTTTTAATGAGTTGGACAAACCCTATTTCACAACTATCGACGACTATGTAGTTTTTAGTAATAGTCCCAATACGTTAAAGAGTATCATTAACGATGTAGTGGAGAAAAATACTCTATCCTCCTCGAAGGATTTTAATGCGTTCAACAAAAGGTTTGAGAGAAAATCAAGTCTATTTGTATATAGTAACATTCCTGTTTTATATAATAATATGTATGCTTTGGCCGATGGAAAAACACGAATACAGCTTCGTAAAAACAAGGACTTCATCATTTGTTTTCCACAAATAGGACTTCAGCTTACCCCCGAGGACAATCTGTTTGAAAGTAGGTTGGTGGCAAACTACAAAAATGTGGATAAGGTGAAAATGAGTGAGCAGTTCCAGGAAAAGTCCCTACAGCCAATCCCGACCCCTCAAGTTTCAAAAACTAAAGTGATAACGGAGTCGGTGTTTAAGTTAAAACCTATTTATCCATCTGATCTCACGGCCAAGGAATATGTCAAAAAGTTCATAAACGGCGCGGTTCGATACCAAGTGGAACTAAAAGATGGCCTCAAACATGGGCGCTTTGTAGAGTATTATCAAGATGGTACCGAGAAAATGACTGGTCGTTTTCGTAAAGATGAGCAAATAGGCACATGGCGCTATTTTGATGAGGAAGGAGAACTACTGCTCAAAAAGCGCTTCTAAGCTTCCGTAACGGCAGCTTCTCAGTTCAATGAATTAAAGAATTTTAGTTTTAGCTTTCGCTTCTGTCACACTGAGCTTTTCGAAGTGTGTTTTAGGTGAAGATTTAACCTCAGGTCATCCCGTTAACAATCCTTACCTTCATGCGGTTGTAAAATTCAATTTCATGAAGCCATCGTTACTTTTCATTTTGTTGTTTGTATTTTTTGTCGGGATAGCTGACCTATTTTCCCAAGAACTTTATTTCCCTAACAGAAATGAAACTTGGAAAACGACCAACCCAAGTCGTTTTGATTACAATGAGGAAAAACTTGCTTCTGCAGTCAACTTTGCCAAGGAAAATGAGTATTCCGGTTCTCGGGATTTGCGTCAAGCTATTTTGAAAGGGTTTCAACGGGAACCTTTTCACGAAATTTTGGGCCCGACCAAAAAGAGGGGAGGACCTGCAGGCATGATTTTGAAAAATGGATATCTCGTTACTTCATGGGGTGACACCCAACGAGTGGATATGACCTTTAGCGTGACCAAAAGCTTCTTGTCCACCATGGCAGGATTGGCTTTTGATGAAGGGTTGATGTCGAGCACCGATGACAAGGTCGGGAAATATATTTGGGATGGCACTTTTGATGGAGCGCACAACACAAAAATTACTTGGGAGCATCTGCTACAGCAGAATTCAGATTGGTCCGGTGAACTTTGGGGATTAAAAGATTGGGCGGACCGGCCTCCTCGTGAAGGGGGCCTTGATGATTGGAAGTTTCGAGAACTCCGTGAACCTGGCACCGTTATGGAATACAACGATGTTCGCGTGAATGTCCTGTCGTACTCGCTTACCCATTTATGGCGTAATCCGCTGCCCAGAGTCTTAAAAGAAAAAATCATGGACCCCATAGGAGCTTCCACTACATGGCGATGGTACGGTTATGACCATGCTTGGATGACCATTGACGGATTGAAGATGAAATCTGTTACAGGAGGCGGACATTCCGGGGCCGGAATTTTTATCAATACAGAGGATATGGCCCGCTTTGGACTGCTCTTTCTCAACAACGGTCAATGGAAAGATAAAACTTTGTTGAGCAAGGAATGGATAAGCAAAGCCATTACTTCCTCAGTTCCCAATGTGAACTATGGGTATATGTGGTGGTTGAACCAAAAAGAAGGAAACCGCTATTGGGAGGGCGTGCCTGAACACGTTTTTTATGCTGCGGGGTTTGGAGGGAATTTTATCATAGTTGACCAAAAAGAAGGTATTGTGATTGTAACCCGTTGGTTGGAGCCTCAAAAGACCGGGGAATTTGTCAAACAGGTGTACTCAGCGTTTTAATAGTAGATCGCAAAATCCGAAACG
>NZ_JANQIH010000085.1 GCF_028282265.1 Allomuricauda sp. | reverse complement strand
GGTTTTTCATTGTATTGATTTATTTCCTGCTTAGTCTACCTTTTCATTTGTTCGACTCGGTGGACTCCCAAATATTGAACACCATTGCCACCAATGTTTGGCTGAACATTTTCTTCTTCGTGATATTTGTCTTTTTTGCCTTTTCCTTTTTTGGATATTATGAGTTGACCCTCCCGAGCTCATGGGCGAACAAGATGGACGAAACGTCCAATAAAGTAGGAGGGGCCTTGGGTATTTTCTTTATGGCCTTGACCTTGGCAATCGTTTCCTTTTCATGTACAGGTCCTATTTTGGGAGGACTTTTGGGAAGTACTGCCTTAGCTGAAGGCGATGTTGCCATCAACTTATCAGCCGGAATGGTTGGTTTTGGTTTGGCCTTGGCATTGCCCTTTGCACTTTTTGCACTTTTTCCAACTTGGTTGACTTCCTTGCCAAAATCTGGTGGATGGATGACTACGGTAAAAGTGGTTTTGGGATTCCTTGAATTGGCGTTGGCGTTCAAGTTTCTTTCCAATGCCGACTTGGTCGGAAATTGGGGGATTCTAAAAAGAGAAATCTTCTTGGGTATTTGGATTGTGCTGTTTGTCCTCATGGCGTTATATCTTTTTGGAGCCTTTAAGTTTAAGCATGATGCTCCTCAGCAGAAACTGTCTAACCCAAGAAAGTTTTTTGGTTTGGTTTCCGCAGCATTTTCCATCTATCTTATTCTTGGATTGGCCAATGTTACCAATCTGAAACTATTGAGTGGTTTTCCACCTCCTGATTTTTACACCGTACAGCAGACCGAAAGTGATTGCCCGTTGGGACTTGATTGTTACAAAGATTTTGATGAAGGTCTCTCTGTGGCCAAAAAGGAAAACAAACCGATTCTTCTCGACTTTACCGGATGGGCTTGTGTGAATTGCAGAAAGATGGAAGAAAATGTATGGAGCCAACCCAGTATTTATAGACTTTTGAAAGATGACTATGTGTTGATTTCCCTCTATGTTGATGACCGCAAAGAGTTACCCAAAAGCGAGCAATTCGACTTTCAATACGACTCAGGGCGCATAAAACTAATCGAAACCATTGGTCAAAAATGGGGAACTTTCCAGACTATAAATTTCAACGCAGCTTCGCAACCTTATTACGTTTTGCTCTCCCCAAACCTTGAAATCCTTAATGAAGCGGTACAGTACGTAAATGGTGATGTTTACGAGGAATGGCTAAAATCTGGATTGGAAAACTATCAGCTTTCAATGAATCAACCTTAATTTTGATTTTCGATTCTTCCAAAAAAATGTAACTTCGGTCGACTAAAAACTTAACCGAAGCTTCGTGAAACTAGTTAAAAAAATACTTGGGGTTATTGCCATTTTGATTGTTCTACTAATTTTAGGGGCATGGATTTTCGTTGGCACCTTAAAACCAGATTATGATGGGGAAAAGACCCTGCCGGGTCTTAATGAAACCGTCAATGTGTATTTTGACCCATATGGGATTCCCCATATTTATGCAGAAAATGAAACAGACGCTTTTCGAGCACTGGGATATGTTCATGCCCAAGACCGTCTTTGGCAAATGGAATTGCTCCGTAGAATAGCTACTGGAGGACTTTCAGAGGTATTTGGAGCCGATTTGGTGGACACCGACAAGTTTTTCCTTTCCTTAGGTATTGATGAACACACAGAAATGACACTTAAGGGGTTGGATGAAAACAGTGAGGTGGTCAAACTTTCCAATGCCTACCTTGAAGGAATCAACGATTTTATAGAAAATGGTCCCACACCTATAGAGTTTTACCTAACCGGATTGGAAAAAACTTCCTTCTCATTAAAGGACATTTATAATGCAGTGGGATATATGGCTTTTAGTTTTGCACAGGCCCATAAAACCGACCCTCTATTAACCGATTTAAAAAACGATTTGGGAGAGGAATACCTCAAGGACTTGGCCATTGGGTCCGACACCTCAACGGTATGGATTAAGAATTATAAAAACATTGCCAATGATTCCATCTCGACCAACATTACAGCTTCGGTAAGAAGGGCTCTGGAAAAACTTCCCATTCCATTATTTGTCGGAAGCAATAGTTGGGTCATTGCTCCAGAGAAAACAAAATCTGGAAAGGTAATTTTGGCGAATGACCCGCACATTGGCTTTGCTCAACCTTCCGTTTGGTATGAGGCCCATGTATCCACTCCAACCTATGAGAAGTATGGATATCATTTGGCGGGTGTTCCCTTTCCCTTGCTGGGGCACGACCGAAATTTGGCTTATGGGTTGACCATGTTCCAAAACGATGACCTTAATTTTTATTTTGAGGAGATTAATCCTTCCGATAGCACACAATACAAAACTGAAGAAGGGTGGAAAGATTTTGAAACCGTAAATAAAACGATTTCAGTAAAAGATGGGGAAGACGTTGCTTTCACCTATAAAAAAACACGACACGGTCCCATACTTAATGGCATAGCCAAACAAATCACCCAAGAAAGGCCAGTAGCCATGTCATGGGTATATACCAAAATGGAGAATAAAGTATTGGAGGCTGTGTATAAAATGACCCATGCAAGTAATCTGGAAGAATTTCAAGATGCCTTGCCCAATATTCATGCTCCCGGACTCAATGTCATGTACGGGGATGCCGAGGGGAACGTAGCATGGTGGGCTTCTGCCCAACTGTTCCAAATGCCGGATAGCATCTCTACAAAATTTATACTAAATGGAGCTTCAGGTGAGGAGGAGCCTATTCGATATCTTGATTTTTCTGAAAATCCAAGCGCTATCAATCCACCATGGAATTACGTTTATTCTGCCAATAATCAACCCGATTCCATAGCTGGAATGCTCTATCCTGGCTATTATCTGCCTGAAAATCGGGCAAAACGAATTGTGCAATTGTTGGATGCCAAAGATGATTGGGACCAAGCTGCGGTATCTGAAATGATATTGGACGTGACGTCATCGGTAAACCCCGGACTGGTAAGTGAACTGATAAAACTTTTGGATATCTCGGTCTTAAATGAGAATCAGGTAGTAGAAGTGGACAAGCTCAGAAACTGGGATGGAAGCTATTCCCTGGACAGTCAGAGCGCGTTGTTATACCATAGATGCGAATACTATGTATTAAAGAACACTTTTGAGGACGAAATGGGTCCTGAAAGATTTGAGCAGTTTCTTTCAACCCATTTGATGAAACGCCATATCGCATGGGGCGCCATTATGAGAGTTGGCCAATGGTGGGACAATGTCAATACCGAAAATTATACAGAGACACGAAACGATATCGTTCTTAAGTCTTTTGCAGATGCTTGGACATCTTTGGTCAAGGACTTTGGAACGGATACCAACACATGGACTTGGGATAAGGTCCACACATTGGAACATAAGCATCCCATAGGTGAAGTCGAATCCCTTCGCAAGTATTTTAATGTAGGGCCCTATCCGGTTGAGGGCAGCCGGGAGGTCATCAATAATCTGGGGTTTTCCTATGATAGCACGGGGTATTACAAAGTTACTTCCGGACCTTCTACCCGAAGAATTATCGACTTTTCTGATGTTGAGAACAGCATCAGTATATTGCCTACAGGTCAATCTGGGAATCCCTTTAGCGATCACTATAAAGATCAAGCCGAACTTTTCGTAAACGGGGAATTCAGAAAAATGATGATGAACAAACAGGAAATTGAAACCGAATCCGAATCCAAATTGGTTTTTGTCCCTTCTGAAAACTAATACTTTTAACCTTACCAAAGCGTCATTTTGAATATCCAATCTATCCGAAAATAGCATCGGGCAATTGAAAATGGGTACTGGTCAAAATACCTACGACCAGTTCTTGGGAAGCACTTACTTTTCTGCACCAAAAAGAATCGAGAATGCTTATTAAAATCTATGGGAGTGCCGTTTTTGGCATAGAAGCGACAACGGTCGTGGTCGAAGTAAATGTAGATAAAGGCATAGGATACCATTTGGTCGGTCTCCCTGATAATGCAGTAAAAGAGAGTCAATACCGTATTGCGGCCGCCCTACAAAACAATGGCTATAAGATTCCAGGAAAAAAGATTACCATAAATATGGCCCCTGCTGACCTTCGCAAAGAAGGCTCGGCCTATGACCTTACCCTTAGCATGGGGATATTGGCCGCTTCTGGTCAAATTAGTTCTGAAAATATTGGTCGCTATCTTATCATGGGAGAGCTTTCCCTTGATGGGAGTCTTATGCCCATAAAAGGGGCATTGCCCATTGCCATTAGGGCCTTGGAAGAGGGATTTAAGGGATTCATCCTTCCAAAAGAAAATGCGATGGAGGCGGCTATTGTGGACGGTCTGGAAGTGTACGGCGCCCACAACATTGCAGAAGTGATTGATTTCTTCAACGGAGAAAACCATCTAGAACCTACCAAAGTAGATGCAACCAAAGAATTTAACAGGCAGCAAAATTATCTCGAATACGACTTTTGTGATGTTAAGGGACAAGAAAGTGTAAAACGATGCATGGAAGTTGCGGCAGCAGGAGGGCATAACATCATTTTAATCGGTCCACCTGGAGCAGGAAAAACCATGTTGGCCAAACGCCTACCATCAATCTTACCACCAATGACTCTGGAAGAAGCTTTGGAAACAACCAAGATACACAGTGTGGTCGGCAAGGTGAAAAACAAAGGCTTGATGAGTCAACGCCCGTTTCGGAGTCCCCACCATACCATTAGTAGTGCAGCATTGGTTGGGGGAGGCAGCTATCCCCAGCCTGGCGAAATATCACTTTCCCACAACGGAGTCTTGTTTTTAGATGAGTTGCCCGAGTTTGAAAGAAGGGTTCTTGAAGTAATGCGACAGCCCATTGAAGATAGAGAGGTAACGATAGCTCGAGCAAAGTTTGCCGTGACCTATCCCTGTAGTTTTATGCTGGTTGCAAGCATGAACCCGAGTCCGGGCGGGTACTTTAACGACCCAGATGCACCTGTAACCTCATCTCCTTCAGAAATGCAAAGGTATCTTAGTAAAATTTCGGGTCCGTTGTTGGATAGAATCGATATCCATATTGAAGCAACCCCTGTTCCGTTCGAGAAATTGTCTGATGATAGGAAAGGGGAAAGCAGTGTCGCAATCAGAAAGCGAGTCATTGCGGCCCGACAAATTCAAACCCGCCGCTTTCAAGATTTGAGTGTGCATTATAATGCCCAAATGAACACCAAACAGATTAGGGAGTTTTGCGCTTTGGACAATGACTCCAAAACACTTCTTAAAAATGCCATGGAACAGTTAAATCTCTCGGCCAGAGCATATGACCGTATTTTGAAAGTAGCAAGGACCATTGCCGATTTAGAGGAAGTAGAAAACATTGAGGGGAGACATATATCCGAAGCCATTCAATATCGAAGCTTGGATAGGGAGGGATGGTTGGCGTAGGTTTCCCATGCTTTTAAGAAACCACCAGTTGAAAGCTATCGGGAGCCAGAGGGGATGGATACCTTGACAAAAGACAGCAGAGTCTCAATACGCTCCAACGGTATCGCTTATTTATAGTTGGGTCGTTTAGAATTTAACTTCGCTAGTCACCTCAAGTTAGAAATCCGCAAGGATTTTCGGAAGTTGGCGAGAACAAGCAATTACCTATGGCCATTTTTGGCAATAGTTTTATTCCAGAACAGATGATGCAACTTCTCGATGAAGCTTCCAGGTTCCATCAACTTTTTTTAATATTACTAAAAAAGAATTATTCAGTTCCACCTGTTCTCCTTCTTCGTTGGTATAATAAGTTTTACTAGACCCCCAGTCATATGCCATAGAATCATTCATGATATAGGTTTCAGTAGGTGTCATTTTTATGCTGTCGTAAGGAAAAATACCACGTTCCTTTCCAAGTGCAAACATCTTATCAAAATCGGGCCCTCCAGGTCTTACTGTTTTTGCATCAAGTGTTACCCACTTCGAAATATCCTGATATCTTCCTTCCTTTAAAGCCAGAACCATATTTGACCGAGTTTCCTCAAGTAATTGTAATTCCGCCGGAATATCAATTACGTTTTCCTCGTGAGCTTTAGGATTGGTTTTGTTTTCTCCATTACAGGAAATCAAAATTAAAGCGATACATGCGATTGTTAGATTTTTCATATATGATTGTTTTAAGGTTATTTACTATCGGCAACTAATGGAAATAAAGATAATTCCTTTTATCCCAACATGTTAGAAATAAGCATAATACTATTTTACCTGCATCGGATATATTCGTATTATATCTGTTTGTTGCAGGTAATTGGCTTGTATACCCATTTTGCCTAGAGCAGGTAAGAACTTATGTTGCTTAAATAGAATTTCTTTATTTTTAGCGGATTCCTGTTAAAAATACCGGAACGTATAATAATCAACGCATTAATTGGTTTAATATCCAAACGTCCTTTGTCATTCTGGATTTGGACTAATGCTATTTTTTTTGAACATGTATCGATTTAAAGTCTTCGCTGGTTTGGCGATTCTGTTTCTTTTCTTATTTGTCCTGGCGATATGCGGCAAGGACCCGGTTTCAGCCACTCATACTTCAACAGAAACTTTCGATAAGGATATTTATGCAGACTTAAAACGGAATGATGAAGTTTTAGATAAAGAACTGCAGATTGCCTTGCATCAGGCCATTGACTCCTATTTCAGTAAGGCCATAGCCTCTGGGGAAGTTGTGGGTGCCGGTGTAAGCATTGTAAATGGGAAACAAGTGCTCTTGGCTGACGGATTCGGAATAAGGAATAGCCATACAGGAAAAAAGGTAGACGGACAAACGGTCTTCCGGTTAGGTTCGCTTTCAAAAGGATTTACTGGGGTGCTTGCCTCAGATTTAAAGTGTGAAAGAAAGTTGGCTTGGGAAGACAGGGTTAGTGATTGCATTCCTGAATTTGAGTTAGGAGGTCGGGAGAATACTGAAAACATCACTCTCGCCCATTTATTATCACATACCTCTGGAGCGCCCTATCACAGCTACACAAATCTGGTGGAGGCCGGGCTATCTCTCAACGAGATTGCTAGCCGATTTACGAAGGTACAGCCCATAAGCAGGCCCGGCGAAATGTATAGCTATCAAAATGCGCTTTTTGCGCTTTCCGGGGAGATGATGGAAAGGGTTACCGGACAAAAGATTACCACATCCTTGGAAGAACGGTTTTTTAAGCCACTTGAAATGTGCGCAACTACCATGGATTTTGAAACACTTAAGAAGACAGAGAATAAAGCGAAACCACATGTAAGGTCCAGGCGTGGATGGAAATCCTCAAAGCTGACCAACTCCTACTTTAACGCCATTGCAGCGGGTGGTATCAATTCGAACGCCGAGGATATGGCCAAATGGATGCTGCTTTTGCTCGGTCACCGTCCCGATGTGATGAAAGGGGAAGCCTTACTGGAGGCTTTTACACCATTTATTGAGATACCTGGCCGACAAAAGTATTATCATCGCTGGCCCGGACATACGGCATCATATTATGGCTTTGGTTGGAGAATACACACCTACCAATCAGATAACTCAGGGGTCGAAAGCACCATTTGGCACCATGGGGGAAGTGTTAACCGATTTAGAAACGAAATAGCGGTCTTTCCCGAAGAAGACCTAGGTATTTGCGTACTGCTGAACAACCAATCAAAGATAGCCCAGCACGTGATAACCGACCTTTACAGTATTGTTCAGGAGGTATTTCAGGCCCATAAGAGCGAACCTCTT
>NZ_JANQIH010000055.1 GCF_028282265.1 Allomuricauda sp. | reverse complement strand
GGCTTTCCGGGTTACCATCATTTTCGGTATGGGGATTCAGAGTTTTGGAAAGAAGAACCAATTTTTCAACAGCTTTTCGGGCGGAGTCGAGTCTTGCTGTGGCATGGTCGTCAAAAACTTTTACCATTTCTTGTTCCAAAGAATCATCTTTGGCAGATTGTTCATTGTTTGGATATGCCTCGTGCTGCAGAGTGACCTCTTCTTCATCCTCAAGGATGATATCCGCCGGATCATTTTGTGTACATTCGTCCAGCGATGTGATAAGTTCGTTAATTAACCCCATAGATTTCTTTGTGTAAAAGCGACCAGCTTCCCAATCAAAGGGTTCCACTGCCTTTGCTAAAACCTCGATAACATCTTGGGTTTTGTTTTCCATTTTGGCACATCCACACTCTGCTTGAAATTCCTTTGATTTCTCCAAAGCAACCATTGCGCGCTCCGCATAATACATTTGATGTTCAAAATTTGTCGCGGTCATTCCTTTTTTGGCATGGTTCAAACTGTATGTAACCTTGGCATACAGATTGTCACATCGGTTCGCATGAAGGGAAAATGCCATGCATAAAAACGCAAAAAGACTTAGCATGTAGGTTTTTCGTGCCATGATTCATTCGATTTGGGTTAATCTTAGTGCTTAAACGATGATATGGATACATTAGTATATTTTCCTAAAAATCATCGTCAGGATACCAATCTAATCGGATAATGGTAATATTTGGATTTTGGGAAGACACAATGGATTCGAATTTGGAAACATCGCCAACATCGGGTTTTCCCCTGTAATGGTAGGGATAAACCTCTTTTGGTTGAAACTCCAAGACGGCATCCGCCGCACTTTCAACAGTCATGGTATAGGGAAGATTCATACAGATAAAGGCCTTATCGATATCTCGTAGTGCACGCATTTCAGGAATGTCCTCCGTATCTCCTGAAAAATAGAGTCTTTTGCCGCCCATGTTCAAAACATATCCATTACCCCTTCCTTTAGGGTGAAACTTTAAAGCCTCTTTCCTTAAGTTGTACATAGGTACAGCTTCTATATTGATACTATAGCGTTCCTTGGAATCGCCATTGTTCAGAACGTCAATCTGCGGGGTAAAGGCATCAGGCATCTTGTCAGCAACGGCTTGGGGCACTACGATTTTGGCATTATGGGTATCCAAAGCTTGAAGGGTCTCTAAACTAAAATGGTCTCCATGGATATCCGTAATCAAAATCAAATCAGGAAGACCATGGGCAATATATCTGTCCTTTCCTCCAACGGGGTCAACATATATGGTAACCCCATTCCACTTAAGAACTGCACTCGCATGTTCGATTGGAAAAATTTGGATGGAATCGGTACTGTTATTTTGCCTTGTATCGCGATTATTTTGTGGATGGATTTTTGCAATTCCCAAACAGCATAAGGTAGTTACAATGAAGAAATAGAACTTTATTTTCATAATTTCCACTGGTCTTGCTTCTTTAAAAATAGGATATACAGCAAATTACACTAATTTTTTTTCGGATTATTTCAGAAATGAAAATCCAAAGTCAAAACCAAAGCGTATATAACTCCGAATACAATTGATAAAATAAGTTAACCAATATCAATTAATTTGAAAAGTTATGAGTGAAACAAAAAGTAACAATGGGTTGAAGGTAATAGCTGGTCTGCTTGGGGTGGTTCTTTTAGGAACCATTATCTACACTGTTAGTCTTTACCAAGATAAAAAGAAAACCACTACTGCACTTCAGCAAGAAAAAGATTTAGTGGTTGAAGATTTGAATAGTCTTAAATCCGAGTACGACAAGGCTATTTTGGAAAGCAATGCCACCAATGAGGAGTTGGTTGCTGCTAGAGACAATATTGCAAAGTATATTGACTCTGTACAAACCATGAAAGCTGATATTTCTTCACTTTCACGATACAGAAGACAAGTTAGTGTCCTTAAAGCAGAAAGAGAAGAACTTTTGAAGCAAGTGGATTCTTTGACAACATCGAACACTTTGTTGGCCATGCAAAGGGACAGCACATTTGTTGAGCTTGAAAAACAAGCCGTTTTCAGCGATTCTTTAGTGGTTCAGAATACACAATTGGCCGATGCCGTTGAAAGAGGTTCTGCATTGAGTCTTTCTACTTTCACCGTTGATGCGGTTAGAGAGCGTAACAACGGAAAATTGGTTTCTACTTCTAGAGCTAAGTCTACCGATAAGTTTAAAGTATGTTTTACAGTTGCCGACAATGTAATTGCTGAGGCCGGTGATCGTGAGTTCTTCATCGAGGTACTTGACCCACAAGGAAACGTATTGGGAGATAGCTTTTCCAAAACAAGCGATGAAGGAGCTTCCATCACTTACAGTAAAGGAACTAACTTCTACTATGAGAACAGTTCTTTGGACGTTTGCGATTACATCAACAAGCCTGCAAGTGATTTCCAAAAAGGAAACTACATGGTAAATGTTTATGACAACAAGTTGAAATTGTTGGGTACTTCAAAATTCATTTTGAAATAATACACACTATCCATAATAACTAAAAAAGCCCGTTCTATTTTTGAACGGGCTTTTTTTATTCAATAATATAAATGGGACATTACTTCAAGCTTCCCACCATATCTTCAGGTTTCACCCATTCATCATATTCTTCGGCGGTCACATAGCCTAGGTTGATGGCCTCTTCCCTTAATGTAGTTCCGTTTTGATGAGCGGTATTGGCTATTTCAGCAGCCTTGTAGTAGCCTATTTTTGTATTTAAAGCCGTAACCAACATTAACGAGTTGTTCAAAAGCTTTTCAATGACCTTATGATTAGGTTCGATACCTATGG
>NZ_JANQIH010000250.1 GCF_028282265.1 Allomuricauda sp. | reverse complement strand
CGATTATGGAGTATGAGCATCGCCAGGAATCTCCAATAGAAATCATACTTTACGGAGAAAGAGGTCCCGTATACAAATGCCCTTCGATGGCTGATATTTTACCGTTGGCCTTTGGTAGTTCATTTTTGGGCAATTCTTGAAAAACAATTCTTTTTACAAAAGAGATATATATGTATTTTTGCTTTTCTCCATTGTTGGGGAAAAGTGATTAATTCAACCGTTAATGAAAAAAATTACCAAAGAAGTATATCTGAAATGGTATGAGGATATGCTGTTCTGGAGAAAGTTCGAGGACAAACTGGCCGCCGTCTATATACAACAAAAAGTTCGGGGGTTTCTCCATTTATACAATGGTCAAGAAGCCGTGTTGGCGGGTTCGCTCCACGCCATGGACCTTACAAAAGACCGAATGATAACTGCTTACCGAAACCATGTGCAGCCTATTGGTATGGGCGTTGATCCCCGCAAGGTTATGGCCGAACTTTTCGGAAAGGTTACCGGTACTTCCAAAGGTATGGGTGGTTCTATGCATATTTTTTCAAAAGAACATCGTTTCTATGGAGGTCACGGTATTGTAGGAGGACAGATTCCATTGGGGGCTGGATTGGCTTTCGCAGATAAGTATTTTAAACGCGATGCTGTAACGCTTTGTTATATGGGAGATGGTGCCGTAAGACAGGGGTCGCTTCATGAAGCTTTTAATTTGGCTATGTTGTGGCAGTTGCCCGTGGTTTTCATTTGTGAAAACAACGGTTATGCCATGGGAACTTCTGTTGAAAGGACTGCTTATTCCACCGAAATATGGAAGCTGGGGTTGGGTTATGAAATGCCTTGTACCGATGTGGATGGTATGGACCCTGCCATTGTGGCCAAAGAAGTGGATAAGGCCATAGAAAGGGCAAGAACCGGTGGCGGACCAACCTTTTTGGAGATGAAAACCTATCGCTATAGGGGGCATTCCATGTCAGATGCGCAACACTATAGAACCAAGGAAGAGGTTGAGGAGTACAAAAAAATTGATCCTATTACACAGGTGAAAGATGTGATATTGGAAAAAGGATACGCCTCTGATGAAGACCTTAAGGTAATTGACAAGCGGGTGAAGGATTTAGTATCTGAATGTGAAAAATTTGCCGAAGATTCTGATTTTCCTCCTATTGAACAATTGTATGATACGGTTTACGAACAGGAAGACTATCCATTTTTACAACATAAACTTTAAGTAAATGGCAGAAGTAATCAATATGCCAAGATTGAGCGATACCATGGAAGAAGGTACCGTGGCTAAATGGCTCAAACAAGTGGGAGATAAGATTGAGGAAGGTGATATCCTTGCCGAAATTGAAACCGACAAGGCAACTATGGAGTTTGAGTCCTTCCACGAGGGGACACTTCTTCATATTGGAATACAGGAAGGTGAAGGAGCCCCGGTGGATTCACTTCTTGCCATAATTGGGGATGAAGGCGAAGATATTTCGACTTTATTAAATGGAGGAGGTGCAGGTGAACCAGAAAAAAAAGTGGAAACTCCTATCGCTGAGGTTTCCGCCGCACCGGTTGCTGCTCCGGCGGCCGCCGAAATTCCTGAAGGTGTTGAAGTGATAAAAATGCCGAGGCTGAGTGACACCATGGAAGAAGGTACTGTGGCCAGCTGGCTCAAAAAAGTTGGTGACAAGGTAGAAGAAGGAGATATTTTAGCCGAAATCGAAACCGATAAAGCTACCATGGAATTTGAATCTTTCTATTCCGGAACGCTTTTACATGTCGGTATTCAAGAGGGTGAATCAGCCCCTGTTGACGAAGTGTTGGCTGTTATAGGGCCAGAGGGAACCGATGTTTCGGCTGTACTTAGTGCACCTGCTACCAGTGGCGCCACTGAAAGCGCTGCTGAATCTCCCAAAGTTGAGGAGGCTGCGAAAACAGAAGAACCAGCTGCAGTGGCGACGGTAAGTCAAAACGGACAGCGAATTTTTGCTTCACCACTGGCCAAAAAAATCGCAGCAGAAAAAGGAATAAATCTGGGTGAAGTACAAGGCACGGGAGATCATGGTAGAATTGTAAAGCGCGATGTTGAAAATTATCAACCGAGCCAAAAGATTGTTGAAGCAGTGCCGGAAGTTGCGACTGCCGCAGAGTCGAGTGTAGCTCCAGTAGCTCCAGTTGCGTTACCTGTTGGCGAAGAAAGTATGGAAGAAGTAAAGAATTCTACCATGCGCAAAGTGATTGCCAAGCGATTGGGTGAGTCTAAGTTTACAGCGCCACATTATTATTTGACCATAGAGGTTGACATGGCCAACGCGAAAGCATCAAGGGCACAAATCAACAACTTACCGGACACCAAGGTGTCATTTAACGACATGGTCTTGAAAGCTTGCGCCATGGCATTGAAAAAACACCCTCAAGTGAATACTACTTGGAACGGGGATTCAACGATTTACAAACACCATGTGCATATGGGAGTGGCGGTTGCTGTGGATGAGGGCCTTGTGGTTCCAGTCATCAAGTTTGCCAATCAGCTTACCCTAACACAAATTGGTGCCTTAGTAAAGGATTTGGCGGGTCGTGCTAGAAGTAAGAAAATAAAACCGGATGAAATGGAAGGAAGTACTTTTACGGTTTCCAATCTGGGGATGTTCGGTATTTTGGAATTTACCTCAATTATCAATCAGCCCAATTCGGCAATTCTGTCGGTTGGAGCGATAGTGGACAAACCGGTTGTCAAAAACGGTGAAATCGTTGCCGGTAGCACCATGAAAGTGACCTTGGCCTGTGACCACAGAACCGTTGATGGTGCCACAGGGGCGCAGTTCTTACAAACATTAAGAGCTTATCTTGAAAACCCTGTCACTATGTTGGCATAAGCTAACATTTATTAATGAACAACTAAGCATCCTGGGAAGGATGCTTTTTTTATCTTTAAAATCTTCAAAAAAGAATTACATGAAAAAACTGTTCGTTGCTTTTGGTACAATTATTCTCCTAAGTTGCGGGTCTACAAAGATTGTGGAGACTACAGGGACGGTTGTACCACCTTCAGGTCCTGAGGGGGTGAAGGTCGATAAAGAAAAAATATCAGGTCAACCAAGTTCCTCAATTAATACCAAAAAGTTTACCGATGCTTCACGCATTGGCGAAATTATGAACTACCTGGCCTCGGATGATTTAAAGGGGCGTGATTCAGGGAGCGAAGGAATTGAAATAGCGGCTAAGTATATCGAAAATTACCTTAAATCGTATAATTTGAAACCGTATTACGATACCTATCGCGACACGATTTCAAACTACAAAAAGACATCATATAATATCGTTGGAATGGTTGAGGGTTCAGACCCTGAACTTAAAAACGAATATATTCTTATTGGCGCCCATTACGACCATATCGGGATAATTAAAGCTGAGAATGGAGATGCCATTGCGAACGGTGCCAACGACAATGCCTCTGGTACCACATCAGTAATGGAACTTGCCCGATATTTTGGAACGAAGAAGACGAACAAGCGCAGTTTAATTTTTGCCCTTTTCAGTGCGGAGGAAAAGGGGCTCGTGGGTTCAAAACATATGGCCAAAAACATGAAAGAAAACAACCTTAATCTTTATGTTGTGCTTAATTTCGAGATGACCGGGGTCCCAATGAAAGGTAGAGATTACTTGGTATACATCACAGGATACCATAAATCCAATTTGGCGGAAGTGAGCAATAGGTATGCCAACGAAAAACTAGTGGGGTACTTGAGAACCGCTAAGGACTATAATTTGTTTCAACGTTCTGATAATTATCCGTTTTATAACGAGTTCAAGATACCGTCACATACGTTCTGTACTTTTGATTTTACCAATTTCCCTTACTATCATCGAGTAGCGGATGAGGTGGAATATATGAATTTCGAACACATGGCCCAGATAGTGAATGGGTTGGTCCCAGTAATTGAGGGAATATCCAATTCACCTGAACAAGAGATTCAAATGAAGTGAAGTTGAACTTTCTATCCTTCGAAGTAGTTTTTTATGGCGAACGTAGTTATCACTGGTACGAGTAGAGGCATAGGCTTTCAATTGGTAAAGTTGTTTGCCGCTGATGGGCATAAGGTACTGGCCCTTTCCCGAAATGAAGAACCCATTGTCTCTTTGCAATTACCCAATGTGACCACTTTCGCATTTGATTTGGGAAAGCCTGAGGATTATTTAAGAGTTAATGAGACCCTTCAGGATTGGAACAAAGTGGATGTTCTAATCAACAATGCCGGCAGGTTATTGAACAAACCCTTTATGGAAACTACTTCTGAAGAATTTGAAGCCGTTTATAGGGTCAACGTATTCGGTGTCTCCGAATTGACCAAAACCGTTTTGCCAAAAATGGACAAAGAAAGCCATGTGGTGACCATCAGTTCTATGGGAGGGGTGCAGGGAAGTATGAAGTTTCCAGGGTTGTCGGCCTACAGTTCAAGTAAAGGAGCCGTAATAACGCTCACTGAACTTTGGGCCGAAGAATTTAAGGAAACCGGACCAAGTTTCAATGTTTTGGCCATTGGTGCCGTACAGACCGAAATGTTGGAAGAGGCATTTCCCGGATATCAAGCTCCTGTCTCTGCTCCGGAAATGGCATCCTATATCAAGGATTTTGCCTTGAACGGACATAAGTTTTACAATGGTAAATTGTTGCAGGTAAGTAATAGTACGCCTTAAACAAAACCCTACCTTTGCCCAAGTGGATGGTACCTTACGAAAATATCTTCCAGAAAGGGCGGTCAACCCCTGTTTTGAACTCATCCAACGATATGGGGTTCATTTGAAGATTGTTAACCACAGGGTCACCCGTCATGGGGATTACCGAAAAATTCCGGGGGGCGGTCATCAGATTACGGTTAACGCTTCTCTCAATAAATATCGTTTTTTGATTACCTTGATTCATGAGATTGCCCATTTGGTTGCTTTTGAAGAATACGGTCGAGCCATAAAACCTCATGGAGTGGAATGGAAAAGAACTTTTCAGACCTTGATGGTCCCTTTTATTCGACCTGAGATATTTCCCTCGCAACTACTTCCCATATTGGCACATCATTTTAAAAACCCAAAAGCGAGTAGTAGTACTGATGCAAGGCTATCCATTGCCTTAAAGGCTTATGACCCCCAAAGTGAATCAAGAAAATCTTATGTTTTTGAACTTCCCTTCGGAAGTACATTCCGATTATACAATGGTAAGTTATTTCAAAAAGGGAAAAAGAGAATTAAACGGTACGAATGTGTTGAGTTGTCCACAGGCAGGGTATATTTGTTTCAGCCCAACGCGGAGGTTGAGTTTGTAAAATAAATTCGGAATGAACAAAAACTATTATGCAATTTTAATGGCCGGAGGTGTAGGATCCCGGTTTTGGCCAGTAAGCACATCTTCCTATCCCAAACAATTTCATGACATGCTCGGTTCGGGAAAAACCTTGATTCAAAAAACATTTGATCGCCTCAATACCTTTATTCCGACAGAAAACATTTTGATTCTTACCAATGAGCGTTACAATGACTTGGTCTTGGAACAACTTCCCATGGTAAAACAAGATCAAGTGGTTTTGGAGCCAGCTATGAGAAATACTTCTCCCTGTATTTTGTATGCCTCGCTTAAGGTTCAAAAGATGAACTCCAATGCGGTAATGGTAGTGGCCCCAAGTGATCACTGGATTGAGGATGAAAATGCTTTTCAGGAAGATGTAAAGGCCTGTTTTGATAAATGTCAAAACGAGTCGGTTCTCTGTACACTTGGAATTCGACCTACTTTTCCGAATACCGGGTTTGGCTATATCGAATTCGAGAAAGAAAGTGACGAATCCATTAAAAAAGTGTCACAATTTAGGGAGAAGCCCAATTATGAAACGGCCAAGCAGTTTTTGGAACAAGGTAATTTTCTGTGGAACGCTGGTATTTTCATCTGGAGTGCCGAAACCATCGTCAATGCCTTCAAAGAATACCAACCGAGCCAATACGAACTTTTTCAGGAGGGATTCTCATGCTACAACACTCCTGAAGAGAGTAATTTTATTCAGGAAAACTATGCGAAGGCAGAGAACATATCCATTGATTATGCTATCTTGGAGCAATCCCAATCTATATATACCTTACCTGCCACGTTCGATTGGAACGATTTAGGTACGTGGGGAGCATTGTATGACAAGTTGGGAAAAGACAATGATAAGAATGCTGTGGTCAATGCCAATACCTTGTTGGTCGACGCCAAGGGTAACATGATTCGGACACCAAAGGGCAAATTGGTCGTAGTGGACGGACTTGAAGATTATATCATTGTTGATAAGGAAGAAGTGCTTTTGATTTATCCCAAATCCAAAGAACAGGATATAAAGAAAGTGCGTGGACAAGTTAGCGACACTTTTGGGGAACATTATGCATAGTGTATGAGTCAAAATTTATTTAAGGAAGATGAAAATCCTTCTGAAGCTAACTCAGAAGAGGTAAAAAAGGATTTTAAGGGACTTTTGGGAAGTATTCGAAAGTTCACTTTGGAATTACTCGAGATACGGAGTAACACCGACCCAGTGGCGACAAGGGAATCCATCATCGCCGATATTCCCTTTAAGGGACATACTTCTTGGATTTTAATATGCTCCATTTTTATTGCTTCCGTCGGACTCAACGCCAATTCCACTGCGGTTGTCATCGGAGCGATGTTAATTTCCCCGCTTATGGGCCCTATTTTGGGTATGGGAATGTCCTTGGCTATCAATGACGTCGACTTGTTGAGACGCTCTCTGAAGAACTTTATCGTCATGGTAGTGTTAAGTGTTTTGACGGCATATTTGTTC
>NZ_JANQIH010000279.1 GCF_028282265.1 Allomuricauda sp. | reverse complement strand
TGATTGAATATCTAAAGCGCTGCACATTTTGTGAAATAACATGGAATAGTGCATACATACCCCTTTTTTATTGGATAAAACCTCTTTTATGATCAAGTCTTCAAAAACATCACTTTTATTAACCGTCAAAGAATCGATTTGCGTTAGGTCATAATCTATGTTATGCGTAATCCATATATGCAGGGCTCGAACCTTTTCCTGATCATCCGATATATTTTCGGCTAGGTGCTCTGCGATTTCTTTATAGGTTGAAATGGAATCAGGAACCTTTTTTGCTTTTTGATCGATTTCATCATAAATCGATTTAGCATCTGACTCCTTGTTTTCATGCTGTAAACATGAAAAACAAAGAGATGTAAGTAGTAAAAAGTATATTTTCTTCGACAAACGTGCGATAAGGTTATTATATGATTTATAAACTTGATTGTACAATACAAAGAGAAACTATAGGGCTCCTTGAAGTGAATTAACCATATTTTTGAATTATGGAAAAGAAAAAACCCAAAAAACTCATATTCGTTTACAACGCCAATTCGGGAAGGCGCAATGCCATAATAGATAGCATGCACAAGATTTTTAAACCTTCTACCTACGATTGCAATCTATGCGATATTACTTTTGGGGTGGTATCTGAAAATCGGGAATGGAAAAAATTCCGAGAAGCAAATCCCAATGAATTGGATTTCTTACATAAGGATGAATTTTCCAAAATGTATGCTTCAAAATTCAAATACAAATTCACGTTCCCCATCATACTTATCGAAGGTGAAAGAGGCTTGGAGATTTTTGTTTCGACCGATGAATTGAACCAGCTCAAAACCTCAAAAGAATTAATTACGCTAATAGAAGAAAGAATTGATTAATTGTTGGCTCTGAAAAACTCTTGATTGATACCTTCGATATAATCCAAAAGCTCTTCTCGGCCCGTTCTGTTGGCAGATGAAGTGACGAAATGTGGAGGAACCTCTTCCCATGCACCTTCCAAGAGTTTTCTTAGGTAATCTTGTACATGGGTATCAAGCGAAGCAGGTTTTAACTTATCTGCTTTTGTGAAGATGATAGTAAAAGGAATTTGATTGGTCCCCAACCATTCCATAAACTCCAAATCAATAGGTTGAGGCTCATGGCGTACGTCCACCAGAACAAAGGCACAGACCAATTGCCTTCGTTTTTCAAAGTACTCGGTGATGTATTTTTGGAAGGTTTTTTTATCCTTCTTCGAAACCCGTGCATAACCATAGCCCGGTAAATCGACCAAAAACCAATTATTGTTGATTTTAAAGTGGTTGATGAGTTGCGTCTTGCCCGGTCTGCCAGAAGTTTTGGCCAAATGCTTGCGTTCGGTAAGCATATTGATCAAAGAAGACTTACCGACATTGGAGCGTCCTATAAAGGCATATTCCGGCAAAGGTTCCTTTGGGCAATGGGCCACATTGGAATTGCTCATCACAAACTCAGCTGAAGAAATTTTCATGACTAGAAATTGCGCTTGTTCAACCAGGCCTCTAAAATCTTGTTGAATTCGTCAGGATGTTCCATCATAGGGGCATGGCCACATTTTTCAATCCAGAACAGTTCAGAATCGGGTAAGAGCTCGTGGAATTCCTTGGCTACGTTTGGAGGGGTCACACTATCATTTTCTCCCCAAATAATACAGGTTGGGGTTTGCATGTGGGGTAAGTCTTTCGACATGTTGTGCCTTATGGCACTTTTGGCGATGGCCAAGGTCTTTACCAGTTTCATTCTGTCGTTTACAGTAGCAAAAACCTCATCGACGATTTCTTTGGTGGCAACCTCAGGGTCATAAAAAACGTCTTGGGCTTTCTTTTTAATGAACTCGTAGTCCCCTCGTTTAGGATAGCCATCTCCCATCGCACTTTCATAAAGGCCCGAACTGCCTGTGATTACAAGTGCTTTAACCATTTGTGGAAACATCTTGGTGTGCAAAAGTCCAATATGGCCGCCTAGGGAGTTTCCTAACAGTATTACATCCTTAAGGCCTTTGAACTCAATGAATTCTTCCAAAAACTTGGCGAAATTCTTTACCGTAGTTTTCAACATGGGCATGTCGTAGATGGGAAGCTCAGGAATTAAAACTTGATACCCCTTTGAAGGAAAATGTTCAGTTACACCTTGGAAGTTGCTCAATCCGCCCATCAATCCATGGAGTATGATCATGGGCTTTCCTTCACCTCGCTCTATATACCTGAATTTGCCTTCACTTTTGATTTGGTCTTCCATCTACAGTTAGTTGGTACTAGGACGGCAAATATAGGCAATTCATATAACACAGATTTGACCTTGTAAGCTTCAAAAGGCAAAGCATTTATAACCTTTTCTTGTAAGAAGTGCTTTTTTCAGCTGAGTGATTTTAATACGGACTTATCTGCATTTTGTCGATAAAAGTGGATATTTATTAACAAAAGTGGATTTGAGTGGAGAAATGTGGAAATAAAATCTATATATTTGAGTTATAGTTACTAACCAATTGATTTCTAGTGACCCATATCATCGGACAACATGATTGTAAAGCTGATACCAAAGGAAGGGTGATTTTGCCCATTTCCCTAAAAAATCAGTTGTTACCTGTGTTAAAAGATGGGTTCGTCATCAAAAGGTCTGTGTTTCAGCAATGTCTGGAGCTTTATCCGAAGAGTGAATTTGACGTTTTGATGGAAAAGGTGATGAAGAAAAGCAAGATTAATCGAAAGTACGATGCCTTTGTGAGAAACTTTGTTGCCGGAATGAAGGAGGTCACCATTGATGGGGATACCGGTAGACTCCAAATACCCAGGAATCTGGTTGACTATGCCAACATTGAGAAGGAAGTGGTGTTGAACGCCGTTTTTGACAAGATAGAAATCTGGGATAAGGAGAAGTACGAGAAGGTGCTTGCCGACGGCGAGAAGGACTACGCAGATTTGGCAGAGGAGATTTTTGCTGACGATGACTAGGGAGTATCACAATCCGGTTTTACTGAATGAGTCGGTGGACGGATTGAACATAAAAAATGATGGAGTATATGTCGATGTCACCTTTGGTGGAGGTGGACACTCCAATGAAATATTGAAACGGTTGGGCGAGAGCGGAAAGCTATTTGCTTTTGATCAAGATGAGGATGCTTTGGGCAATGCAATTGATGATCCCAGATTTCAGTTGATAAACCAAAACTTTCGCTATCTCAACCAATTCTTAAAGTTCTATGGCATTCGTGAAGTTGATGGAATCTTGGCAGATTTCGGGGTCTCCTCACACCAGTTTGATGAGGCGGAACGAGGTTTTTCCATTCGGTTCGACGCTGATTTGGATATGCGTATGAACCAAAACAATGACTTGTCTGCGTTCGAAGTGGTCAATAACTATGCGCAGGATAATTTGGCCGGAGTGCTTTTTCAGTACGGCGAACTGCGAAAGGCCAATGCGATGGCAGCGGCCATAGTGCAAACGAGAAAGGAAAAACCCATAAAAACCACCCAGGAATTAAAGAAGGTTTTGGCGCCATTTCTACCCAAGGGTAAGGAAAACAAGATCCTTGCACAGGTCTATCAGGCCATTCGCATCGAGGTTAACCAAGAAATTGAAGCACTAAAGGAATTTCTCCTGCAGGTCCCCAAGATTTTAAAAAAGAGCGGTCGATTAAGTTTGATCAGTTATCACTCGCTTGAAGACCGTTTGGTAAAACGATTCATTAGGGATGGCAAGTTTGAGGGGTCTGCTGAAAAAGACTTTTATGGTAACGTAAATGTTCCGCTTAAAAAGGTAGGAGGCTTGATTGTTCCGTCAGCTGAAGAAATAGCCCTGAACAGTAGGGCCCGAAGTGCGAAACTTAGAATTGCAGAACGCATATAACAGAAATAGCGCACACTTGAAGGAAAGAGTGTGAGCAAAAAGAACACAAAATGAAAAGGGGATTATTAGACATTTTAAAAGGAAAGTTTTTGGTGAGCGGCGACGCTCCCAAAAACTGGATGTTTCTTCTTTTCGCCTCCTTTTTGGCAGCTTTGATGATTTCAAGCAGCCATTATGCTGATAAAAAAGTACATGAAATAGCGGCACTGAACGAGGAGGTAAGAAAATTGAGAAGTGAATTTGTAGAGGGTAGGTCCACTGTGCAACAAATGCGTTTAGAGTCTTCCATACGTGAGTCTTTGGCGAATGCAGGATTGAAACCCTCCGTGGAGCCTCCCAAAAAAATCAAGGTAAAATCTGAAGACTAGTGGCCATCACCGAAAAAAATATCATGAATCGGTTGTACCTCGTTGCAGGGGCACTTTTTGTGTTTTCAGCGGCTATCATGGTAAAGTTGGTAGATATCCAAATGATTAAGGGCGATGACTACAAACAATTGGCCTTGAACAAGACTGAGAAGATGTTCACCATCGAACCTAACAGGGGCAACCTATATTCAGAGGATGGAAGCCTTTTGGCTGCTTCGGTTCCCAAATACGAAATTCGGTTTGATGCAAAAACGGTTTCACAAGAAAACTTTGAAGAACATATTCCAGCTTTGTCAGATTCCTTGGGAAATCTTTTTGGAAGGCCCTCTTCTTATTATCGAAAACTTTTTAGGAAAGCAAGGGCAAACAACAATCGCTATAAACTGATAGCTCGCAATGTGGACTATCTGGATTATGTTCGGATAAAGCAGTTCCCACTTTTCGAACTCGGTCCCTACAAAGGAGGTTTTATTGAAACCCATCGGGTGGTGCGTGAATATCCTTTAGGTAAGATGGCCGCACGTAGTATTGGTTATGAGCGGGTTGATGAAAACGGATATTTCACCCGTGTTGGACTGGATGGAGCCTTTGGCCAACATTATTTGAGAGGAAAAGAAGGAAAGCGCCTAAAGCAGAAAATAGCCAAAGGGCAATGGAAACCTGTTGGTTTGGATAATATTGTCGAACCTGAAGATGGTAAGGACGTCATTTCTACCATTGATATCAATATTCAAGATATAGCCCATCACGCCTTATTGGGCCAGTTAGAAAAGTATGAGGCGGATCACGGTACTGTAGTCGTTATGGAGACCGGGACTGGTGAAATCAAGGCTATTTCCAACTTGGGAAGGACATCCGAGGGCAAATACTACGAAAAACTAAACTATGCCGTTGGGGAATCCCATGAACCCGGTTCAACCTTTAAACTGATGTCGCTGATAACCGCTTTGGAAGATAAGGTGGTAGATACTAGTTCGGTAGTGGATACGGAAAAAGGAAGGTATAGAGTTTATGATCGAGTGGTAAAGGATTCAAGATGGGGAGGTTATGGAAAAATATCGGTCTCAAAGGCCTTTGCTGTTTCATCCAATACGGCTTTCGCCAAAATTATCCATGAGAATTATAAGGAGAATCCTGAAAAATTTGTAGACCGATTAATGAATATGGGACTCCATAAAAAATTGGGTCTTCCCATAGTTGGCGAAGGTAGTCCTGTGTTCCGTTATCCTGGTGATAAAGGTTGGTCCGGTATTTCCTTGGCCTGGATGTCTTACGGTTATGAAATTTCCATGACCCCTATACAGACCTTGGCCTTCTACAATGCCATTGCCAATGATGGTGTTTTTGTGAAGCCACGTTTGATCAAAGAAGTACGGGAGGGCAGCCGAGTGATTAAAAAATTTAAAAAGGAAGTATTGAATCCTTCCATCTGTTCTGAGGAAACGGTCAAAAAAGTCCAACAACTCCTAAAGGAGGTGGTGGAGAAGGAATATGGAACAGGTCACGGACTTTACTCCAAGAATTTCAGCATGGCTGGTAAAACGGGAACGAGTCAGAAGAACTACGTTGCCAAGGATCCTGATAAGCTAGGTTACATTTCTTCCTTCGCCGGATATTTTCCCGCAGATAATCCCAAGTATTCCTGTATTGTGGTCATTCATGAGCCAGATAAAAGTCTTGGGTACTATGGGGCCGATGTATCGGGACCCATATTCAAATCCATAGCTCAAAAAATATATACGTCTTCCCCCACGGTTGATGAGGTTGACAAAGAAACCAAGGAAGTGCCCAAGCTGGAAGAAGAGTATCAAGAGTATTATGCGCATGCCCAAAAGAAATATGGCAAGATTCCGAACCTCAGGGGAATGAGCGGTATGGATGCTATCGCATTATTGGAGAATCTCGGTATCCAAGTTGAGGTAAAGGGCAATGGAAAGGTGAAAAAGCAATCTGTTAATGCTGGAACAGAAATACAAAAAGTCAAAAAAATAGTATTGGAGCTTTCATGAATTTATTGAAGGACATATTGTACGGAGTTAGCCTTACCGCAGTAAACGGTAACACCAATACTATGGTGAATGACATTCATTTCGATTCAAGAAAAGTTGAAATGGATGATGTTTTTATTGCTATTCGCGGTTTAACCACCGATGGTCACAACTACATTTCCAAGGCAGTGGAATCGGGAGCAATTGCAGTGGTATGTGAAGAATTTCCTGAGTTGATGGTAAACGGGGTTACCTATTTGCAGGTACGCAATAGCAATAGTGCATTGGCGGTAATGGCCAGTAATTACTACGGTAATCCATCAAAAAATTTAAGGTTGGTAGGGGTTACGGGCACAAATGGCAAGACCACTGTCACGACCTTATTGTATGACCTGTTTAAAATGGCCGGGTATAAAGTTGGACTGCTGTCCACTATCCGGGTTATGGTCGATGATAAGGAATATCCCGCAACACATACTACTCCCGATGTTTTGGCCATAAATCGATATTTATCCTTGATGAATGAGGAAGGGGTAGAGTTCTGTTTCATGGAGGCAAGTTCGCATGGAATACATCAAAAAAGAACGGAAGGCTTACATTTCGCTGGAGCTGTGTTTACCAATCTTTCCCATGATCATTTAGATTATCACAAAACCTTCGCAGAGTATCGTGATACGAAGAAAAAGTTGTTTGATGATCTACCCAAAAAGGCATTTGCCCTGACCAATTCAGATGATAAGAACGGGAATATCATGCTTCAGAATACCAAGGCCAGAAAATTCACCTACGGTCTAAAATCCTATGCAAATTATCGAGGCCAGATATTGGAAAAACAATTCGATGGTCAGTTGTTAAAGATTGATGACAATGAACTTTGGACCAAATTAATTGGTGATTTCAACGCCTACAATCTATTGGCCATCTATGGAACCGCGCATGTTCTGGGATTGGAGAGAATGGAAATCCTAAAGCTGATAAGCGAGTTGGAAACCGTCGATGGCAGATTTCAATATTTCATATCAAAAAACAAGATAACAGCAATTGTTGATTATGCCCATACACCGGATGCGCTGAAAAATGTGTTGATTACCATCAATGCATTGAGGACTGGAAATGAAAATGTCATCACCGTCGTGGGGTGTGGTGGTGACAGAGATAAGTCGAAGCGTCCGGTTATGGGTCATATCGCATCCGAAATGAGCGATCAGGCCATTTTTACCTCCGATAATCCACGTACAGAACCTCCCATGGAAATCATTAAAGAAATGGAAGCCGGGGTGGAGCCACAGAACACAAAAAAGATATTATCCATCGAGGATAGGCGTCAAGCTATAAAGACAGCATGCACGCTGGCCACATCGACCGACATAATCTTGGTTGCTGGAAAAGGCCATGAAACCTATCAAGAGACCAACGGGGTTCGGGTAGATTTTGATGATTTTGAAGAAGTACAACAGGCTTTGAAAAGTCTGAATAAATAAGATAGATGCTATACTATTTGTTTGAATATTTAGAGAAACAATACCAAATACCAGGGGCTGGACTTTTTCAGTTCCTTACTTTCCGTTCAGCTTTAGCGGTGCTGTTATCGCTGTTGATAGCCATGGTTTACGGTAAGCGTATTATTCTCTTTCTGCAGGCGAAACAAATAGGGGAGACCATTCGCGATTTAGGTTTGGAGGGTCAAAAACAAAAAGCTGGAACTCCTACTATGGGAGGTTTGATCATCATTATGTCGACCCTTATTCCTGTTCTGTTGTTCGCCGATCTCAAAAACATTTATGTCATTCTACTTATTATCACCACGGTTTGGATGGGTATTATTGGCTTCATTGATGACTATATCAAAATCTTCAAAAAGGATAAAAAAGGACTAAAGGGGCGATTCAAGGTCATGGGGCAAGTAGTTTTGGGATTGATTGTTGGGGCCGTGCTTTATTTCCATCCTGCGGTGACTATTAAGGATAAGGATACCACCCGTATCACAGAAGATTTTCGTGTTGAAAAGGTTTATGGTGAAGAAATGAAGGCCGTTCGTACCAACGTTCCCTTCTTCAAGAACAACGAATTGGATTATGCCGAATGGATCTCATGGATGGGTGAAGGTGTGGAGGACTATGCTTGGTTGATTTTTATTCCCGTGGTCATATTCATAGTAACAGGTGTCTCCAATAGCGCCAACCTTACTGATGGCATCGATGGTCTGGCGGCAGGCTCTTCGGCAATAATTGTCTTGACCCTTGGCATTTTCGCTTGGGTTTCGGGTAATATTCAGTTTTCTGATTATTTAGACATTTTTTACCTCCCTCGCGTTGGGGAATTGGTGGTCTTCATCGCTGCCTTCGCCGGTGCCTTGGTCGGTTTTCTCTGGTATAACGCCTTTCCCGCACAAGTTTTTATGGGAGATACCGGGAGCTTGACGATTGGAGGGGTAATTGCGGTTATTGCCATTATTGTCAGAAAGGAATTGTTGTTGCCTATTCTGTGTGGAATCTTTTTCGCGGAGTCCATTTCGGTAATGTTACAAGTTGGGTATTTCAAGCGGACCAAGAAAAAATATGGTGAGGGAAAACGCCTCTTTTTAATGGCGCCTTTGCATCATCACTATCAAAAGAAATTGTATCACGAAAGCAAGATTGTTACCCGCTTTTGGATTATAGGAATCCTTTTAGCGGTAATAAGCATAGTGACGTTGAAAATTAGATAGATGGCATTTTTGGTGGTTCTTGGTGCAGGCGAAAGCGGGGTTGGAACGGCCATCTTGGGAAAGAAAGAAGGGTATCAAGTCTTTGTTTCGGACAAAGGGGAGATACAAGAAAAATATAAAGAAGTTCTTGAACATTTTGAGATTGAATGGGAGTCGGGAAAGCACTCGGAAGACCGAATTCTTGAGGCTGATGTGGTGATGAAAAGTCCGGGAATTCCTGATAAGGTGCCTTTGGTAAAACGATTGGTTGCAAAAGGGGTTCCGGTTATTTCTGAGATGGAATTTGCTTCTCAATTTTCTGATGCGCAAGTCATCGGGATAACCGGAAGCAACGGAAAAACCACAACTACGATGTTGACCTACCATCTATTGAAGCATGGGAATTTGGATGTTGGCGTGGCAGGGAACATCGGTGACAGCTATGCAAAAATGGTAGCAGAAAGCCAGCACAAATATTTAGTTTTGGAAATCAGCAGTTTTCAGCTGGATGGCATTGTGGATTTTAAACCACACATCGCCATGATTACCAATATCACGCCCGATCATTTAGATCGGTACGAAAACAAATTTGAGAACTATGTGGCCTCAAAATTTCGAATTGCCATGAATCAGGACGAAAACGATTATTTGATATACGATGCAGATGATCCTGTCATTCAAGAGGGGCTGGTAAAACACCCTGTTCAATCCAAATTAGTGCCTTTTTCACTCAAGGAAAAACAGAAGGAAGGAGCATGGCTCGAGAATAACAATATAAAAGTGAATATAGAACATAAAACCTTGGAAATGAGTACAGATATTTTGGCCTTAGAAGGTCAACACAATGTAAAAAACGCCATGGCTGCAAGTTTGGCAGCCCTTTTGGTGAACGTAAGGAAGGAAGCAATCCGCCAGAGCATACAGACTTTCCAAGGGGTTCCCCATCGATTGGAAAAGGTTCTGAAGATCAATCATGTGGAATACATCAACGATTCCAAGGCGACCAATGTCAATGCAACCTATTACGCCCTTGAAGGAATCAAAAAGCCTATTGTTTGGATTGCCGGAGGGGTGGACAAAGGCAATGACTATTCAGAATTGATGCCTTTTGTCCGCGAGAAAGTAAAAGCCATTATCTGCTTGGGAATGGACAATTCCAAATTGAAGGACGCTTTCGGAAATGTAATAGGATTGATGGTCGAAACCTACTCGATGCAAGAAGCTGTAAAAGTAGCATACAAAATTGCAGAACGGGGAGATTCGGTGTTGCTTTCACCAGCTTGTGCAAGCTTCGACCTTTTCGAGAACTATGAAGACAGAGGAGATCAATTCAAAGCTGAAATTAAAAGATTGTAGTAGATTATGTTGGCACTACTGAAAAATTTAAAAGGAGATAAGGCTATTTGGGGTGTTGTGGCCCTCTTGGCCCTCTTCTCTTTTTTGCCAGTCTATAGTGCCAGTACCAATTTGGTTTACGTTAACGACGATGGAACCACATTGGGTCATTTGGTTAAACACGGAGTGCTTCTCTTTTTAGGTTTTGGAATCATTTATGCTGTACATCGCATCCCAACACATTATTTCAAAGGGCTGTCCTTAATAGCGATGCCCATTGTTCTCATTCTCCTTGCCTATACCTTAACGGTAGAGACCAAAATTGGAGGAGTAACAGCCAATCGATGGATTAAAATTCCTTTCGTGGGTGTGAATTTCCAAACCTCTACTTTGGCTTCGGTAGTCTTAATGATTTGGATTGCCCGGTATTTGACAAAAATCAAAGACACAGCAATAACTTTCAAAGAAAGTATTTTACCTCTTTGGCTGCCTACGGCCTTAGTGGTAGCATTGATACTTCCCGAAAATTTTTCCACTGCGGCAATTATTTGCTTCATGGTGTTGGTACTTTGTTTTTTAGGAGGGTATCCCTTAAAGTATTTGTTTGTCATGGTGGGCACAGGGCTTGTGCTGTTTGGAATGTTCCTATTTGTATTGTTCAAAACACCTGAAGTACTTCCACAACGAGCGGGCACATGGAAATCAAGAATAGAGACTTTTTGGAGTCCCGAAAAAGCGGATAAAGATGCCCTGCATCAACTTACCCTAGCCAAAATTGCCGTTGCAGAAGGTGGTGTGGTAGGCAAGGGAGCTGGAAAAAGTGTCATTAAAAATATGCTCTCGCAAAGTACTTCCGATTTCATTTTCGCCATCATCATTGAGGAGTATGGCTTATTGGGGGGAGGTGCGTTGTTGTTTTTCTATTTGTTGTTGTTATTCCGGATTGTGGTAGTGGCCAATTCGGCCAAAACGGTGTTTTCAAAACTGCTGGTGATAGGCGTGGGATTGCCCATCGTGTTCCAGGCCTTTATCAATATGGCTGTGGTAGTGCAACTATTCCCGGTTACCGGGCAGCCATTGCCGCTGATTAGTATGGGAGGAACCTCAATTTGGATGACGTGCATGGCGATAGGCATCATTTTAAGTGCAAGCAACAAAAAGGAAAATCTCGAAGAAGAGGGCTATGATATAGAAGAAAGTAATCCTTTAGAAGTATTGAGTGGGCAATTATAGGTTCATACTTTCTGGAGGAGGAACAGGCGGTCATATTTATCCCGCCATTGCTATAGCGAACGAATTGAAAAAAAGGCATCCAGATGCTGAGATTTTGTTTGTAGGGGCAAAGGATAAAATGGAGATGGAAAAAGTGCCTAAGGCCGGATATAAGATTGAAGGACTTTGGATAAGTGGATTACAACGGAAACTGACGTGGAAAAACCTAATGTTTCCATTAAGACTGATAAGTAGTTTGATAAAGGCAGGAAAAATCGTGAACAAGTTTAAACCCCATGTGGCCATTGGTACAGGGGGGTTTGCGAGTGGGCCTTTGCTCCAACGCGCCGCAAAAAAAGGTGTTCCCTGTGTACTTCAGGAACAGAATTCCTTTGCTGGCATAACCAATAAGCTTCTTGGGGATAAAGCCAAGCGGATATGTGTGGCGTATGATAATATGGAGCGGTTTTTTCCAAAGGAAAGGATAGTGAAAACAGGTAATCCAGTGCGTGCTGATTTGGTTGACCTAGCCGTCGATAAAGAACAGGCTCTTTCGTTTTTTGAGTTGTCCCCCGATATGAAAACTGTATTGGTTTTGGGAGGAAGTCTAGGCGCTAGACGTGTAAATCAATTAATTGAAAGCAAACTGGATTTTTTCAAATCAGGAGGTTTGCAATTGATATGGCAGTGTGGAAAGCTCTATGTGGATGAATATGAGAAATACAACTCGGAAACCGTTAAAGTCAGGGCTTTTCTGAACCGTATGGATTTGGCTTACACT
>NZ_JANQIH010000246.1 GCF_028282265.1 Allomuricauda sp. | reverse complement strand
CAAAAAAATGGCTCCTGCATTTAATGCGATCCATACATTTTTATATAGCCCAAATGAAACTACACATTCTGGTGGACATGTGCGTGCCGTGGACGACCTGAAACGTACCATGAACACGGTCATCTTGGCCTTGGTACCCTGTTTGTTGTTCGGTATTTTCAACGCAGGTTACCAGCATTACTCGGCCATAAATGGTTTTCCAGAGAATTTTTCCTTGATGGAGCATTTTATCACTTGGGATAATTTCTGGTTGGGAGCCATTACAGTTTTGCCATTGGTCATAGTTTCCTACGGAGTTGGACTTGCCATCGAATTTGTATTTGCCGTTATCAAGGGACATGAGGTGGAAGAAGGCTATTTGGTTACCGGTATGTTGGTTCCTTTGATTGTGCCTGTTGATACCCCACTTTGGATGTTGGCCATAGCCGTGGCATTCGGGGTTGTTATTGGTAAGGAAGTGTTTGGTGGTACAGGAATGAACATATTGAATCCGGCATTGACAATTCGTGCTTTCCTTTTCTTTGCCTATCCTACTTGGATGAGTGGTGACAAGGTTTGGGTACATGGTGCTGTGGAACGGGCCGGAACCGCAGATGCTATCTCAGGAGAAACGGTACTTGGTTATTTGGCGCAGGGTAATAATGCGGAAGCTTTTGCAAAATACGACCTTTCAGAAATGTTCTTCGGATTCATTCCAGGTTCAGTAGGCGAGACATCTACTTTGCTTATCCTTTTGGGAGGTCTGTTCTTAGTCTTCACCAAGATAGCTTCTTGGAGAATTATGGTGAGTGCTGTCATCGGCTCATTGGCCATGGGTCTTATCTTCAACGGAATCGTCGCAGCAGAATGGATACCAGAATACAGTAAATTTTATGGATTGATGAGCTTTGAGTTCTGGCAACATTTAATTGTTGGGGGACTGGCCTTTGGTATTGTCTACATGGCCACTGACCCTGTAACGGGCTCGCAAACCAACAAAGGAAAATGGATTTACGGATTCTTGATTGGTTTCTTGTCCGTGATGATTCGTGTTTTCAATCCAGGATACCCAGAAGGTGTGTTCTTGGCGATACTGCTTATGAACGTATTCGCTCCAACCATTGACCATTATGTGATTCGTGGCAATGTAAAACGAAGAATGAAGCGATTGAAAAATGCTACTATCCTTCCGAAATTATCTGAAGAAGTAGAACTAAAAACTGAAACTGTTTAAGCATGGCTATAGATACTGAAAAAAATAGTTTTACCGTACTCTTTGCAGTCATCATGGTTGTGGTTGTGGGTTCTGTTTTGGCCTTTTTTGCCTCTGGACTACGACCTCGTATTGATGAAAATGAGCGTTTTGAAAAGCAGCAGAACATTTTGTACGCCATGGGCGTAAATCAAAATGAAGGAGCAGGGGACGTTAATTTTATTCCTACCAACGTTGTAGAGGAGGAGTTTTCCAAATATATCAAAGAGCAGTTGATATTGACAGACGCAGGGGTAGAGCAAAAAGAAGAAGCCTATCTTATTGACCTGAAAAAACAGATTGCAGCTTTAAAAAATGGTCAAGAAGCTCAGTTGCCAATTTTTATAGGCGAAAAAGACGGTAAGAAGACTTACATCCTACCCATGTACGGAAAGGGACTTTGGGATGCCATTTGGGGATTCATGTCCTTGGACGAAAATATGGTAGTGCAAGGGGTTTATTTTGACCACAAAGGTGAAACTCCAGGACTGGGTGCCAATATCAAGCAGAGATACTTTATGGATGATTTCATAGGGGAATCCCTTTTGGATGGTAATCGGTTGGCCGGTATAGGTGTGGTCAAAGGAAACAATGACCCTGCCAATACCGACAAGGAAGATAACGAAGTGGACGCCTTGGCCGGAGCAACAATTACCGGTAATGGTGTTACTGCAATGATTAAAGAGAGTTTAAAACTCTATGAACCTTATTTAAAAACGATTAGAACCAATTAATATGGCCTTACTATCCAAAAAAGATGCAAATCTGATTTTAGACCCGTTGGCTGACAACAATCCAATTACCATTCAAGTATTGGGTATTTGTTCTGCCCTAGCAATTACGGCTGAACTCAAAGCTTCCGTGGTGATGGCATTGTCCGTGATTTTTGTAATGGGAGTTGGGAACGTGGTGATTTCCTTAATGCGAAATTTAATCCCATCAAAGATTAGGATTATTGTTCAATTGGTAGTAGTTGCCTCATTGGTGATTATTGTTGATCAAGTATTACAAGCATTTGCCTATGAGCTCAGTAAGACACTGGGGGTTTTCATTGGGCTGATTATAACCAATTGTATCATTATGGGACGTTTTGAGGCTTTTGCCCTTGGAAATGGCGTTTGGCGTTCCTTTTTAGATGGAATTGGTAATGCCTTGGGATACGGAGTGATACTCGTTATCGTCGGATTTTTCCGTGAACTTTTAGGCTCAGGTACGCTATTCGGGATTCCTGTTTTTGGAGATCCTGTTGCCAAAACAGGATTGTATTCCATAGGTTATGAAAACAACGGATTTATGATTATTCCACCGGCAGCACTTATCGTTGTTGGAATCATTATCTGGGTGCAGCGTTCGAAAAACAGAGCATTGATAGAAGAAGCATAAAAACAAAGACCAAGAAGTTATGTTAGAGCATATAGAATTATTTTTTAAATCCATCTTCATCGACAATATGGTTTTTGCCGTATTCTTGGGAATGTGTTCCTACTTGGCAGTTTCTAAAAAAGTGAGTACCGCAGTAGGATTGGGAGCAGCAGTAATCTTTGTTTTAGGCGTTACCGTTCCTTTGAACTGGCTATTGGATACCTATTTACTTCAAGACGGAGCTTTGGCTTGGATGGGCCCCGAGTATGCCGATTACAACTTAAGCTTTTTATCATTTATATTGTTCATTGCGACCATTGCAACAATGGTACAGTTGGTTGAGATTGTAGTTGAGAAATTCTCTCCCGCACTTTATAACTCACTGGGTATATTCTTGCCCTTGATTGCGGTAAACTGTGCAATTTTGGGAGGTTCCCTGTTTATGCAGGCAAGAGAAATCCCGTCTTTGGGATTGGCTTTGAACTATGGGATTAGTTCTGGAATAGGATGGTTCTTGGCTATTTTGGCCATTGCTGCTATCCGTGAGAAAATTAGATACTCAAATGTGCCTGCCCCACTACGTGGTTTAGGAATCACTTTTATCATAACCGGTTTAATGGGAATAGGGTTCCAGAGTTTCGGCGGAATGTTGACCGGGGATAATGAGCCACCAGAAGATGTAGATACATCTACCGCGAAAAAAGTTGAAGAAAAGAAAATTGAAAAGGAAATTGAAGACGAAGAAAAAGCAGTTTCCTATAACGAAGTTATAAATAAATAAAGATGATTTTAGCAGCGACCACGGGAGGTACTATTCTTATTACGGTTATTTCGTTCCTGATTCTGTTATTGCTTTTGGTAGCACTGTTGCTATTTACAAAAGAGAAGTTGGCCCCCTCTGGCCCAGTGACGTTGACGATAAATGGCGAAAAGAAAATCGAGGTAGCCTCTGGAGGAACTTTGTTGGCCACCTTGGGTAACCAAAAGGTTTTTTTGCCTTCAGCTTGTGGAGGTGGGGGAACCTGTATCCAGTGTGAGTGTCACGTCCTTTCTGGTGGTGGTGAGGCACTTCCAACCGAAACACCGCACTTCTCCAGAAAAGAACTACAGCATGGTGCTCGTTTGGCTTGCCAGGTGAAGGTAAAACAAGACATGGAGATTACCATTCCTGAGGAAGTCTTCGGAATCAAAAAGTGGCATGCCAAAGTTGTGCGTAACTACAACGTGGCCTCTTTCATCAAGGAATTCGTAGTTGAGATTCCTGAGGAAATGAATTACAAGGCTGGAGGATATATCCAAATTGAGATTCCTCCTTGTGAGGTGAAGTATTCAGATATGGACATAACGGCCCATCCTGAAGAGCATGACACTCCGGATAAGTTTAAAACAGAGTGGGACAAGTTTAACCTGTGGCCCTTGGTGATGAAGAATACCGAAACCGTTGAACGTGCCTATTCCATGGCTTCTTATCCTGCCGAAGGAAGAGAAATTATGTTGAACGTACGTATTGCCACTCCACCATGGGACCGTTCTAAAAATGGGTGGATGGATGTGAATCCAGGTGTGGCCTCCTCCTATATTTTTGGTTTGAAGGAAGGCGATGAAGTAACCATTTCTGGTCCGTTCGGAGAATTCTTTATCAACGAGTCCGAGGCCGAAATGCTATACGTAGGTGGTGGAGCAGGTATGGCCCCAATGCGTTCGCACTTGTATCACTTGTTCAAAACTTTAAAAACCAACAGAAAAGTTACCTATTGGTATGGTGGACGTTCGAAACGAGAGTTGTTCTATCTTGACCACTTTCAACAGTTGGAAAGGGATTTCCCTAATTTCAAGTTCTATATGGCACTTTCCGAGCCTTTGGAAGAAGACAATTGGAAGGTGAAAAAAGATATCAATGATGAAGAAGGCGATGGGTTTATAGGATTCATACACAATTGCGTTATTGACAATTACTTGAATGATCATGAATCCCCTGAGGATATTGAACTTTACTTCTGTGGCCCACCCTTGATGAACAAGGCGGTTCAAAAAATGGGAGAGGACTTTGGTATTCCAGATGAGAATATCCGATTCGATGACTTTGGAGGATAGATGCAAGAAAACATCTGCTGACGTTACACTGAGCCTGTCGAAGTGTGAGTTAGCAAAGCAATAAGAACAAAAAACCTGACCGATGTTTATTTAAGCATCGGTCTTTTGTTTAAAATGAAAAAGGAATTAACATCACAAGAATTGCATAATCTTGCCATGAATATTGTGGGGCGACAACTAGAGGCTGATGGTTTTGAATTTATGGCCATTAATAGCAAACCTAAAAAGGACCCACAATATGTTTGCCTAAAGGAAAAAATATTGCATTTTATCGTTGTGCGCAACGTTACCTTCCCCGATAATCCGAATGAGTATGATGAGGCTTTGATGCAAAAGGTAAAAAACCATGCCGACAAGTTTGAAGCTAAAACGTATTTCGCCGGAGTAGGGCTTTCGAATGCCTCAGACCAAAACCTTCCGGTGTATTTGAACGAGGAATATATCGTGGAATACCAAGGATTAATAGAAATATAAGATGATAAAAAAAGTTGCATTTATCTTCACCCTGTCCCTGATGATAGGATGCCAGAAAGAACTGCTTAAAAATCAAAACGTCGGAAATGCCTTAGGCACCACCTATTCCATTATTTATATCGCTGATGAACCCTTGGATTTCCAGCAAGAAATTGATTCCGTATTTCAGGTAGTCAACCAATCGCTTTCCACCTACATTCCCACTTCCGATATATCCAAAATCAATCAGGGGGACTCTACGCTTGTTGTGGACCATATGTTTCAAGATGTTTTTACCCTCTCAAAAGAAGTATACGGGCAGAGCAATGGATATTTTGACCCAACGGTAGGGGTTTTGGTCAATGCTTGGGGATTTGGACCGGGGCAACAGATTGAACTGGACAGCACGCGGATTGATAGCTTACTGGAATACGTAGGATTCGATAAAGTTAGTTTGACCGAAAAGAATACAATCAATAAAAATCACAAGTCGATTTATTTTGATTTTAATGCCGTGGCCAAAGGATATGCCATTGACCGATTGGGGGCAATGCTCAATGAAAGGGGAGTTTTAAATTATTTGGTTGAAGTTGGAGGTGAAGTTTTAACCAAGGGGACCAACACAATCTCTAAAAAACAATGGACGGTTGGCATTGATGACCCACAAGCCGAGGAGGGAAGACAATTGAAACGAATCGTTTCTTTAGAAAACAAAGCCATGGCTTCTTCTGGAAACTATAGAAAATTTAGAATCGACCCAGAGACCGGTAAAAAATTTGTTCATACTATCGACCCGAAAACTGGTTTTACCAAAAACTCCAGCGTTCTTGCCACCAGTGTTGTTGCAGAAACCTGCGCCGAAGCTGATGCTTTTGCGACGGCCTTTATGGCCATGGACTTAAACGATTCGAAAACTCTTCTGGGAGAACGAAACGAGTTGGAGGCCTATATTATCTATTTGGACGAAAAAGGAAGAACACAAGAGTTTATGACACCCGGATTTCAGAAGTTGGTTCAGAACTAACAGATTATTTGTAAACCACTGGGATGATTTCCCCTTGGGCAAGGCGAAATCTTTCCACATCTTCAGTAGGCATTTGTGAAGTGAGGTCGACTTCAGAAACGGTGAACCCAACACTCCTTAGTTTGTCAAAATAATCACGACCGTAAACACGAACATGGTCATACTGACCAAAAATTTTAGTTCGCTCCTTTTTATCGGTGATCGAATCATCTTCAAAGGTGTGTTCTCTTTTTAGGTCTTGCGGAATCTGGAAAATGCCCCATCCACCGGGTTTCATTACACGGTAAAGTTCCTTCATGGCTTGGGTGTCATTTGGTATGTGCTCCAAAACATGATTACATAGAATGACATCATAAGAATCGTTTTCAAACGGGAGGTCGCAAATATCTGCCTTAACGGTAGCCAGTGGAGAGTTCAAGTCTGTAGTGGTGTATTCAATATTCGGAAGCTTTTTGAACCTTTTGTAAAAAGCTTGTTCAGGCGCAAAGTGTAATAGTTTCAGCTCCTTATGAAAAAAGTCGGTTTCTTTTTGAAGATAAAGCCAAAGCAATCGATGTCTTTCCAAGGACAGGGTAGAGGGAGAGAGTACATTTTCCCTAGGGTTCTCGTATCCATAGGGTAAAAAACTTTTGAAGGTTTTTCCATCGATGGGGTCGGTATACTTTTTTCCTCTCATAAAAAAAGCAATCACCGGACGAACCCAATAACTCAGTTTAATGAGCAATGGTCTTGGAATAAGATTAAGAATAAACTTAAAAATCTTTGACACGAATAACACAAATTTCGAACTACCTAAAGTACAACCCTTCTATAATTTAAACTGTCTTCACCAAAATTGATTATAAGACCCAGTTTTAATTTTGAGACAGCCAGATAATTAAGGGTTTGTTTTATATGACTTTGGTGTATTTTCTCGACAGCTTTTAACTCCAAAATAATCTTATTGTCAACTACAAAATCTGCATAATAATGATGTCTAAGGGTTTTTCCTTTATATGAAACGGGGTATTTATGTTCTTTTTGATAGGGAACGCCATTTTCTTTAAGTTCCATTTCCAAAGCATCTTGATATACTGCTTCGCTAAATCCTTTCCCCAGTTCATTATGAACATTCATACATAGACCAATTACAAAATAGGATTCATTCTTGTGGATTAAACTCATAAGTTTTTAAGATTTGGGCAATTAGTAAAATCCGTGAAATTAGTGTCGGGTTATTTCATTCAAGTGCAATTTTGGATTTTCGAAACTCTTCTTCCTCATCACTTTCAATACCCAAAGCATCATAAATATATTGGAAGGTTGATAGCAATTCAGGTTTACCATCCACTAAAGCCACATCATGTTCAAAATGCGCACTGGGCTTGCCATCTGCGGTAAGAATGGTCCAACCATCCTTTAACTGTCGTATCCGCCTTGTTCCCATATTAATCATAGGCTCAATCGCTACTACCATACCATTTACGAACTTTTTGCCCCGGCCCCGCTTTCCATAATTGGGCATTTGCGGGTCTTCATGTAATTCGCGCCCCAGTCCATGTCCAACCAACTCTCGCACAACACCATAACCATTACTTTCACAATAGCGTTGAATGGCAAAACCGACATCCCCAACACGATTGCCCATCTTAAATTCACGTATTCCTACATAAAGGGATTCCTTGGTAACCTGTAAAAGCTTTTTGGTTTCAGCGGCAACCTCGCCAACCTCAAAGGTATAAGCATGGTCTCCATAAAAGCCATTTTTTAGGGCCCCACAGTCCACAGAAATGACATCTCCTTCTTTCAGAGGGTCATTATTGGGGATACCGTGAACCACTTGGGCGTTTGGACTCCAATTTAGTGTATTGGGAAAATCGTACATACCCAAAAAACCGGGTGTGGCTCCTTGTTCGCGAATGTAATCTTGCGCCATTTTATCCAATTTCAATGGATTGGCCCCGGGTTTGATTTCAGAGGCCAGCATACCTAGGGTCCGTGACACCACCAAAGCGCTTTCCCGCATTAGCTCAATCTCTTCCGCAGTTTTGATTTTTATCATGGCTGCAAAGATACATGGAATCCGTTAATCCCCATGGAGTCCAAAGGACCAATAACTAGAGTCTTTTAAGACCTCGGGTTTCGGATTTGTCCTTTACGGGGACGATACTTATAGCATATCCGCCGCCTGGGGCACAAGCTTGGGTCAATTTTGATTTGGATGAAACCCTAAATTTCTTGATTTCATAGGCTTTGGGATTCGTAGCAAAATGGGCATCCTTGGCATCACTGTAAATAGTGGCCACATATTCTCTACCCTTATCAAGAAAGTCAAAACTTATTTTGGAGGTTCTTGGTTCTTCATCATTTGTTCTTCCTACAAACCAATTATCGGCTCCTTTTTCCTTACGGGCATAGGTGATGAAATCTCCTGGTTCGGCTTCCAATACCAAAGAAGTATCCCAGTCGATGGCTACGTCCTTAATAAATTGGAAAGCATCCAAATGTTGTTCGTAATGTTCTGGAAGGTCTGCAGCCATTTGAAGTGGGCTGTACATGGTTACATAAAGCGCAAGTTGACGGGCTAGGGTAGTATTTACTCTTGACTTGTTGTTCGGATTCAATTTTGTCATATCTGTCTCGAAGACCCCGGGAGTATAATCCATTGGACCTCCAATCAATCTGGTGAAGGGAAGGATAGTTGTATGGTCTGGAGTGTTACCGCCAAAAGCCTCATACTCCGTTCCCCTTGCAGACTCGTTTCCAATTAAATTGGGATAGGTACGACTCAAACCAGTAGGGCGTACAGCTTCATGGGCATTGACCATGATTTTATATTCGGCAGCTTTTTCAATGGCATATTGATAGTGGTTGACCAACCATTGTCCATAATGCGTTTCCCCTCTGGGAATAATGTTTCCTACATATCCACTTTTGACAGAATTGTAGTTGTTGTCAACCATGAATTGATAGGCTTTGTCCATAAAGCGTTCGTAATTGCGGATAGAACCAGAGGTTTCATGGTGCATCATTAATTGTACCCCTTTGGATTTGGCATAATCCCGAAGCATAACAACATCAAAATCGGGATAAGGGGTCAAGAAATCGAAAACGTAGTCCTTGGATTTTCCAATCCAGTCTTCCCAGCCAACGTTCCAGCCTTCCACCAAAATCTGGGAAAAACCATGTTCCGCGGCAAAGTCGATATAACGTTTTACCTTTTCATTATTGGCGGCATGGGTGCCATTCGGAGTAGCATTTTCAAAATCTGTTTCTCCCAATTTCACACTCGGAAAATTGGTATAGGACCAAGTGCTTTTTCCAGTGATCATCTCCCACCAGACACCGATATATTTGACTGGTTTTATCCATGAGGTATCCTCAAACTTTGTGGGCTCATTTAGATTGAGTGTCAAACCCGACAATAGAATGTCACCAGCATTCTTACTGGCCATTACAGTTCTCCAAGGTGTTGTTCGTGGTGCTTGCATATAACCTTTTCTTCCTTCGGCATCTGGGGTCAGGTGTGATTCTAGAACAAAGTTTTCTGGGTTAACCTCTAAGTGCATACACGAATATTCTACTAAAGCAGCTTCGTGAATATTGATGTAAGTGCCATCATCAGTCTTTAGCATCAAAGAGGTTTGTACCCCATTTTTCGAAAATGGTTTTTGGGAGACGTTAGGCGTAACCGCTTTATCCATTAATCCGGCAATTTCCGAGAGTTTCGATTTTGTGTAGTTGTATTCTTGAGTGTCATAATCCCCCGGAATCCAAAAAGCAGTATGGTCACCGGTCAAGGCAAACTGGGTTTTTTCTTCTTTTATGACAAAGTATATCAGATTGGGTTGTTCTGGGAATTCATATCGAAATCCCAAGCCATCATCAAACAATCTAAATCGTATATTCATCAATCGATTGGTAGCTTTCTGCTCCAATTCTACCAATAACTCATTGTAGTGGTTACGAATCTTTGCTTGTTCTCCCCAAACAGGCTCCCAGGTTTCATCGAATGTTGAACTCGTAGTGTTTTTGACTTCAAAATCAGATAGGAGGGAAGCCATATCTACTAGTTCAAATCCCAAGGAACTCGCTTTAATAACTGGATTCCCAGCCAAACTCAATTCATAGAAAGGTTTTCCGTCAGTTATTTTGAACTGCATGGTGAAATCCCCATCGGGAGATTTGAGCTCTTGGCCCAATGCGATAAGTGGGAGCATAAAAAGAATAATAATTGTTTTTTTCATGACAGGTTGTATTGTAGTTGGTTTATATCAAAGCGTTCTGCGTCATAAGGTCGGATTTATCCAATCCCATAAGTGCAAGAATGGTCGGAGCTATATCGCCAAGTACCCCATCGGATATGGTTTTGAGGTCATGGTCAACAAGAATTAA
>NZ_JANQIH010000109.1 GCF_028282265.1 Allomuricauda sp. | reverse complement strand
ATTTCCGGCGCATGATCGGAACCCCAATTTTGAAAACCGTGCTTTAGGCCATTGTTCAAAACCAGAATTCTATTTCCAAAGAGTCCATGAATTACAGGTAATTGAACATTTATTCCTGTCGATGAAAAGGTCACTCCCTCCAAGCCTGCCAAAGCAGCAGCCAATGACTGCGTTGGGTTACTAGCGATTTCCGTTTGGTTTAAAGTAACTTGGGAAATGCTCTCGGTACCTTTTTCCTTATTTTTTTCTGCTTTTATGGTTACTTCATCCAATCCAACAACTTTTGGAGTCAAAAAGATATGGTCTTGAGCACCGTGCTCATGATGATGTTCATGGGTAGAGTCAGAGTATCCTAAACAAGAAAGGGTAAGGGTATTTACGTTAGAACATAGGCCATCAATATAAAACCTACCTTCCTTATTGGTTACGTCATATTTCTGCGTACCATTAACCTTGACAGTGACATAGGGGATAGGTTTGTTGGTTTCCGAGTCCAACACCCTTCCACTTACTGAATAGGTACAAGTATTTTTTTGTGCGAATGTCAAGGATGAAATAAGTAAAAACAACAACAATTGAGGCCGTAGCATCATTATAAACAGTAATCAAAAATGGGTTTAAACTATGTGTTTCTTAAATGATTTTCTTTTAGAAAACTTTTCCTTTTCGTTAGACGTCTACACTTAAAAACCATAATTAAACTTTAACATGCTATTCAGGACACCAGTGTCAACAATTTAGTCAACTCAGAATCCATTCAAATTTTTGGGCAATTATTTGAAAGTTATTTATATGGAAGGAGGGGGCCTCGAAAAAAGCCGATAAACTTTGGCTTCACCAGAAAATATTTGCGCTTTTTCGGTAAAGGGTTTTGCTTGTATGGAATTTTCAGAAGTATGAGGTATATAATGTGAAATTATTTCAAAGTCAGAAGATTGACTTTCAAATACAATATCGCAGATTTCACAGTTTTCGATGGCATTGCAGTCGTCATCGTGGTGTGTATGCACATGAAATGCAGATACTTTGACCAACATCAAAGTAGTAAAAAACAAGAATCCAAAAATCCTTTTCATCTGCAACATGCTGCAAATCTAGACAAATAGATGTAATTTATAATGTTAACAAAAATATAATTTAAGGAACGAGAAAACCCAGCCCCATACGTTTCAACATCTTTTTTTCGAAATTCCAGAAAAAGTTAAACTGTCCAAAAAGCCATCCGAAGAGTATTAAAAGCACCTGATAAATGGGCAGAATCAGAAGTATTCGTACAGGCCAATATATCCAGCCACTTACCGTTTCCCTTTGCAGACCTATCCATTCTGTCAAGGGTTGGGCAAGTTTGGCGGACACGCTCCCGGTAATAGCAAAGACGATAAATATGGCTATCATTTCCCAACGATAGGTGACAACCCACTTATTTTCCAGTTTTTTAAAACACCATATAAAAAAACGTACCATGGCAAAATAGAAAACTACGGTGGCTACAGCGGTAAAGGGCCACTCACCATAGGTATTGTTCAGTGAAAATAAGTGCAAGAAACGTCGTGAAAAAGTATAGGCGGTTACAGCAACCAAAAGTGCCCCTAGAAACGGGAATAAAAACTGCCAGTTTTGATTGATATCCCAACGGGATTTGATTTTTTCCATCCAGTTAAAATAGACGGCAAAAATAGTGTTTTAAATTCTAGGTAGAAAAGGACCTAATCTTTGATTATATTTTCTTTGGAAGTAAATGAAGTAGTTGTATAGCTTATAATTGACTTCATATCCATAATCTATTTCTGGGTCATACTGTATTTGCAGTTCATACAACAATGGATTAAACCGCTCTGGTGACAGCACCCTTCTATTCCATTCGAAGACCATTAAATTGTTTCTATTCTCTAAAAAAGACTGTGAATAATACCCCTCTGGCCAAGCGACACTTCGTAACCAGAAGTTAAACCCAGGGTCAATGATTATAATTTCATATTCTGACTCTCCATCCTTGATTTCGACCGGATCTCCATTTTCAATGTTAAAATATTCGCGTTCTTTATCTGAGATTTTGATATCATCTTCTTGTGCCAGAACTTGGCCAAAAACCAAAAAAAGGGTCACTATTCCAAAAACCTTAATCCACTTCATGACCTTAAGATAAAGAAAATGCCGTTCGAAATTCGAACGGCATTGTTAATTCTTGTTAAGACAGTTTACTTTCCAAAAAGGCCTCCAAGAAGACCTCCCAGACCGCCACTCTTTTTTCCTCCACTGTTCAAGACCATACCGGCTAGGTCGTCGATTACACTTCCATCTCCATCGGAATCCAAGAAAGTTTCAATGAGGGATTGTTCTTTTTGGGTGTTGTTTCCTCCCATTAAACCACCTAATAAACCGGTTAATCCATCTGGGTTACTTACATTTTGTTGTCTGGTCTGCTTTCCTAAATAACCCAACAAAATAGGTGCGGCTATTTTTAGAATTTGCGAAATAGAACCTGCGTCAATTCCTGACCGACTGCTCAAAGCGTTCTCTACTTGTGGTTGTTTAGAACCAAAGACATGACCCAAAATTCCGGCGCCATCATCCATGACACTTTGGTCCACTCCGCCACCAAAAAGACCTCCCAAATCATTCAAAATACTTCCATCATGCTTTGAAGATAAAGCGTTCATCAACCCTTGTGCCCCATCAGCAGATGAAGCATTTTTTTTCATGGCACCCATAAACAAGGGCATCGCCATACCCAGAACATCAGCGGTTTTGTTTTCTGATTGGCCCGTTTGGCCAGCTACACCACTTATTAATTGCTTGCCCATTGGGCTGTTCAATAAATCCAATAATCCTGACATGTTTGTGTGTTTAGTATGAGATTTTCAATGTACAAAAAAGTAGGCTTTCCAAAGTAAATCAAGCTAAAAAGTAGGTCATTTTAGCAATTTGATAATCTGAGTTGCAAGTTCCATACTGATTTTGTCTTGGGCCTCTATTGTTGAAGCTCCGGTATGCGGTGACATGGAGATTTTTGGATGCATCAAAACTGCGATTTCCGGAGTCGGTTCCGATTCAAAAACATCCAATCCGGCAAAAGCAATTTTTTCCTTGTTCAAAGCATCTACCAAGGCTACCTCATCCAAAACCCCACCCCGGGAGGCATTAATCACCCCTGCAGTAGGTTTCATAAGTTCCAATTCCTTTTTTCCCAAGATATATCCATTTTGCGAAGGCACGTGGATACTGATAAAGTCAGATTCCTTAAGAACCGTTTCCAAGGTTGAGTTTTGCAAGTCAAAAGTTACGGACTGACCATCGAAAAACGTAACCCCCAACGAAACCCCCTCGGTACGATGATCAGTATACAACACCTTCATGCCCATTCCCAGGGCAAGCTTTGCCGTTGCTTTTCCTATTCTCCCAAAACCAATGATTCCAAGGGTTCTTCCGCGTAATTCGAAACCCTTGGCGTAGCTTTTTTTTAACTGTTTGAACTTTGTATCGCCATCCAAAGGCATGTTTCGGTTAGAATCTTGCAAAAACCGAGCACCTGTCAATATATGGGCGAATACCAATTCTGCAACCGATTGGGAAGACGACTCGGGTGTATTTATTACCTGTAAGCCTTTGGATTTTGCGTAGGCTACATCGATATTGTCCATTCCGACGCCTCCGCGACCTACAAGTTTTAGGTTTGGACAGGCATCCATCAAATCCTTTTTGATCTCGGTGGCACTTCGAACCAAGAGTACGGACACATTATTTTCATTGATATAGTTGGCCAATTGCTCTTGGGCAACTTTGGTGGTATTGACTTCAAAACCTTCTTGGTGCAATAAATCAATTCCTGATTGCGATAGGCCGTCGTTGGCCAAAATCTTTATCATGTACTATCCTTTTTTCTCGAGTTCGCTCATAATATCCACAAGAACCCCAACACTTTCAAGTGACATGGCATTGTACATTGAAGCGCGATAACCTCCTACGG
>NZ_JANQIH010000071.1 GCF_028282265.1 Allomuricauda sp. | reverse complement strand
CCTTTGAGATTTCGGGCAAGGTTATCAATTACCAAGGCGAGACCATTGCCTTTGCCAATATTCTTCTACTTAATGCTGCCGACTCCACCTTTGTTCAAGGCACGTCTGCCGATGAAGCAGGAGCCTTTGTACTGAAAGGAGTAGTACCTAACCTTTATCTACTGCAAGCGAGTTATGTAGGGAAAGGGTCCACCCCGCTGGCCCTGGATATTCAGGGCAATGTAAGGCTTGGCGCACTGGTAATACCAACAGAAGCCGAGAATCTGGATGAAGTAATCGTTACCGCCAAGAGGCCTACGGTGGAACGACTTCCTGACAGACTGGTTTTTCAAGTTGAAAATACCGTGGTTTCACAAGGCAGTACCTGGGACATCTTAAGAAACACCCCCGGATTAATTACTGCCCAACAGGAACTCCAGATTCGAGGCAGAACAGCTAATGTTTATATTAATGGACGCCGGATACAGCTTTCACCACAGGAACAAAAGGACTTTTTGGAAAGCTTGTCGGGAACAGTAATATCGGCAGTGGAAATGTACGTAAATCCACCGGCAAACTTTGATGCTGAAGAAGGAGCGGTCATCAATATTATAACCAATAAAAACGTATCTCCAGGCTATAAAGGCAGTTTAGACGGTACTTTTACTCAGGCTATTTTCCCCAAATATTCCTTGGGAACAAGTCACTATTTTAAATCTGAGCAATTGAATGTGTTCGCCAATTATAATTTCAACAGTAAAAAGAACAACCTTGATTTGGAAAAGGGGATCAATTTTATTGATACAAACAATACGATTTTCTCCAGATGGCAGACGAACGATAATCAGGTACGCAATATAGACTCCCACAGTATCAATGTTGCTATTGATTTTGATGTTGACGAAAGAAATACGATTAGCCTAACCTCTAATGCCCTTTTAGCACCAAACCAGGATTGGGAACGGAATCTAGATGCGGAAATTAGGAATGCCCAAAACCAAATGGATTCTACTTTTACCACCAATAACCGTGGATTTGAAGATGAATACAATGTGGCATTTGACCTTTCCTATGTGCATAAACTTAAAAAACCGGGAGCCAGATTGACCTTTAACGGGCACTATACACGTTATCAGGACGAATACACCCAACAAATCCTGTCCAACTACCTTGACAATAGCGGTTCATTTATAAGGAATTTCGGTTTTCAAACCAATGCCGACCAAAACATTGATATTATTACAGGGCAATTGGATTTTCAGACACCAATTGGAAGTGCTTCATTAGAAACAGGAGCTAAGATTTCTGTAGTAGATTCCGAGAGTAGCATTGACTTTTCAAATTTTATAGGCACAGATGACAGTGTGGATGCGTCTTTGTCGGATGATTTTCTGTACGATGAAAAAGTGTACGCAACCTATTTGAGCTTTGTAAAGAACTGGGAAAAATGGTCCATGAAATTAGGAATTAGGGGGGAATTAACAGATGCCGAAGGAGTCTCTTTAACACTTAATGAACGTAATACCCAGGACTTTTTTGAACCTTTTCCTTCGCTATATGTGCTGTATTCCCCAAATGAGAAGCACAGCTTTTCTTTTGATTACGGAAGAAGGGTACAGCGCCCCAGATACAATGATTTGAACCCATTTCGCTATTTTTTTAATGAGAACGATTTTGAAGAGGGGAATCCGGGATTACAACCCAACTTTTCGAACAGCTTTAACCTCAACTACACTTTAAACAGCGAGTTTTTCATTGACCTGTACTATAGGGACAACGGCAATTACATTAGTCAGCTGGTTTTTCAGGATAATGACTTACTAACATTAAGAGAGCTTCGGCAGAATGTGTTGGGAAGCACCTCCTATGGGTTGGATTTTACGGTGAGTAAGAGTATTCTTAACTTTTGGTTTCTATATGCCTATAGCTCCATCTTCCACGAAGACGAAACATTTCTAGCTGTGGAAAGCGGAGATCAGGAGTTTACGAATTCTATAGATGGATTTTACATCTATTTAGCAAATTATTTAACGCTTTCCCGAGACGGGAGTTTTACGGGGGAGCTGTCTTTTAGTCATATGACTACAAATCTTGTGGGCTCATACGTGTTTTCACCAACTACGAATTTGACTCTTGGTGTTCGTAAGAGCTTTGGAAACGACAGGGCAATCGTTTCGGTAAGTGCAGAAGATTTACTGGGAAGAGTGAATCCTCGATATTCTTCAGAGTATTTGAATCAGGATAACTTTTTTCAAGTAATTCCGGAAACGCAGTTTGTTCGCTTTGGTTTTACCTACAATTTTGGAAACTTCAGATTGAAGGAGAATCAGCGTCAGATTGATAAAGATGAACGGGATAGACTTGGGAACACTGACAACTAGTTAATCCGTAACAAACTCATTTTGAGAAATTTTGATTTTTGAAGTATTTTTGCTATCCAAAAAACAGTGCTTTGCTGAAAATAGGAGAGATACAATTACCTGAATTCCCATTGCTTTTAGCCCCAATGGAGGATGTTAGCGACCCGCCTTTTAGAGCCTTGTGCAAAGAAAATGGTGCGGATGTGGTGTACACGGAGTTTATCTCTTCTGAAGGATTAATCCGTGACGCCGCCAAAAGCATCATGAAACTTGATATTTATGAAAAAGAGCGTCCCGTGGGTATTCAGATCTTTGGCGCCGAAATGGAGAGT
>NZ_JANQIH010000257.1 GCF_028282265.1 Allomuricauda sp. | reverse complement strand
AGTCTGCCCTCAACCTTTGGGGAAATCTTGAAATATTCCGAAGGAAGTTCTTGAGTGAGTTCAAACTGCTCCAACGATTGGGCCAAGACAACTGTAATTGGCGTGGAAATACTCTGGTTACCACTGGTGTGATAGCTTATGTACTCCTTGAATTTGAACAGATTATCCGTTGCTGCCGAATCGGTTTTCTTTTTGCAGGATGAAAGTAAAATTAGGGTGGTACAAATGAGAATTCTAAAGAACCGCGCCATGCCAGAATAAAATTAATTGAACTATACGTTTGCCTAGCCGAAGATAGTTTAAAAGTAGATGGAGGGGCGTTGAAAGTTGATGGGTTGTTGGTAAAGATTTACGGATGGTTCGAAACTATGGACGGATTCTTATGAAATATTTATGATTTGCTCCATTCCATTTACTATTTAAAAAGAATATCTTCAAATCATTAACAACCTAAAAACGAACATCATGCGAATTCTGCTATTTCTTTTAGCCATAACAACATTTACTTTTTCCTCGGCCCAAGAATCCGATTACCAACTTGTGGAGCAAACTGTGAACTACTATTTGGACGGCGGTACCAACAATGATTTTGAAACTCTAAAAAAGGCTTTTCATGAAAATGCTACCATGAAGTTCATTGGTAAGGAAGGTTATCGCGAAGTCAATGCTTTGGAGTTTTTCGGAAAGGGAATGAAGCCCGGCCCCAAGCAGGACCGTAAAACCAGAATTGCAGATATCACCATTTCAGGAAACGCGGCCAATGCCCGATTGGAGATTGAATATCCAACCTTTACGTTCATTGACTTTATGAATCTTTTAAAGATTGATGGTGAATGGAAAATCGTAAATAAGATTTTTTATCGGAAAACCGACTAGGTTACCAACCTCCGGAAGCTCCACCACCACCGAAACCGCCACCACCGAAGCCGCCGCCAAAGCCACCACTTCCGAAGCCACCGCCACCAAATCCCCCTTTGGAAGAGCCACGATAGCCGCCTCGACCCATGTTGCTCAGGATAATCATATCCCATATATCCAAACCTGAACCTCTTCGACCTCTATTACCTCCTTTGTTGTTTCGGTTTTTTCGGGATAAAATGATAAGGATAATTATAAATATTATAACAGGTAGCAACGCTTTTATGGGGATAGATGTGTCCTTGTTGAAGTCTCTTTCTTCCTTAAATTGACCGGTGAGCACTTGAAAAATAGCGTCGGCACCTTTATCGAGTCCGGCGTAATAATCCCCATTTTTAAATTCAGGAATAATGACACGTTCTATAATCCGCTTGGACATTAAATCAGTTAGGGTACTTTCCACGCCATAGCCAGTATTGATGGCAATTCTTCGGTCATCCCTGGCCAAAAGTACCAAGACCCCATTATCCTCATCTGCTTGGCCGATTCCCCATTTTTGGCCCCACTGCGCCCCTAAATAGTTAATGTTTTCTCCTTCGGTCGAACTGATTATGGCCACCACTATCTGGGTAGAGGTGCTATCTGCATACCGAATAAGTTTTTGTTCCAAGGCATTTTTCTCCGAAGCCTGAAGAAGATTCACATAATCGTAAACACTGGTCTGTTTGGAAGGTTTTTCCGGTATGGTGAACTGTCCCCAGATAAAACTGGAGCAAAGAAAAAAGAAAAGAAGTATGCTAACCTTTGGAAACCGCATCGCTCAATTCGTTGCTGTCTCCATGATGCCATGGAAAATGTGCTTCCAGTTCTTTTCCAGCCCTCAATATGCCATCAACAATACCTTGTTTGAAATCCCCATTCTTAAAATGAGACTCCATGACCTCCTTGGTGCTGTCCCAAAAACCTCTGGGAACCGCTTTGTCGATTCCGCGGTCACCATAAATAACAAATTTGTGGTCGTCGACAGCTACATAAATGAGCACCCCATTTTCATCTTTGGTATTGTCCATCTTCAAAAAGTGGAATACCTGTTGTGCTCTACTAAAATGATCAATCTTGGATGAAGCTTCAAGATGTACCCTTATTTCTCCAGAGGTTTTCCGTTCGGCCTCCAGTATAGCGTCGACGATTTCTTGTTCCTCTTCGGTCGTCAAAAACTCCTCCACGTGCGACATGCTCAGTCAAATTCAAAATTTACATCTGGCGCATTTTCAGAACCGGGATCTGCTTTGTAACGTGGCATTTCTTCAAACCCAAACAAACTAGCCAAAAGCTTGCCCGGAAACTTGGTAGTATGAACATCATAAATATTCACCTTTTCGTTGTAACGGTCTCTAGCCACATTTATTCTATTTTCCGTTCCTTCCAGCTGTGATTGCAGTTCCAGAAAGTTTTGGTTCGCTTTTATATCGGGATACCTTTCCACAGATACCAAAAGTCGAGACAAGGCCGAAGATAATCCCGTTTGCGCCTGTTGAAACTGGGCAATGTTTTCGGCGGTAATATCATTGGCATCAATGGTAGTAGAAGTAGCCTTTGCTCGAGCTTCTATTACTTCCCGCAAAGTGGTTCTCTCAAAATCGGCAGCTCCTTGAACGGTCTTTACCAGATTTCCAATTAAATCGTTTCTACGTTGGTAGGAGCTTTCAACATTGGACCAAGCGGTTTTGGCATCAGCTTCGTATTCCACAGCGGTATTGTTGAATCCTACCGCCCATTGATATAAAACAAACGCAAGGACCGCGATGATGATTAAAGGAATTAACCATTTTTTCATTTTCTTAGGTTTTAGTGTTTATTGCTTTTAGAGTTGTTCTTTGATTTTTAATAGTTCGGCCTTTACTTTTTGAAGTTTGCTTATCACCTCGAAGTTGGAAAGCGTTTTTTGCTTCTCTTCTTTGAGATGGATTTTGGCCCCTTCCAAGGTGAAGCCTCGCTCTTTGACCAAATGATAAATCAGTTGTAGATTTTTAATGTCCTGTGGAGTGAACTTTCGATTTCCCTTGGCGTTCTTTTTGGGCTGAAGTACGTCAAACTCTTTTTCCCAAAAACGAATGAGTGATGTGTTCACTCCAAAAGCCTTGGCCACTTCGCCAATGCCATAATATCGTTTTTCAGGAAGTTCTACGTGCATTAATCAAGCGATTGGTTCTCTTGGTTGGCAAACTTGAGCATATTTTCGAATTCTTCCGCGGTTAAACTTCCGTAGTAGAAGTTAATGGGATTGATGCGTTCTCCATCCTTCCAAACCTCGTAATGTAAGTGGGGCGCTTCTGAACGTCCTGTGTTTCCCACAAAACCGATCAAATCGCCACGTTTTACTTTCTGGCCTACGCTTACATTGTATTTGCTCAAATGGGCGTAAAGAGACATATAACCATATCCATGGTTAATACGAATATGTTTTCCATATCCAGAGGACCTGTTGTCCGCTCGGATAACTTCTCCATCTCCCGGAGCGTAAATTGGCACTCCTCTGGGGGCAGTAAAGTCCATGCCCCAATGCATTTTCCTGGCTTTGGTGAACGGGTCCGAACGCCAACCGAAACCGGAAGCCATTCGAGTTAAATCTTCATTTCGAACAGGTTGTATGGCAGGGATGGAAGCTAATAATTTCTCTTTTTCCTCGGCCAACTTGGCAATTTCGTCCAAAGACTTTGATTGAATGACCATTTGCTTTTGTATGATATCCAATCGCTGGGTAGCGTTTATGATAATCTCTGAGTTGTTGAACCCTTCCAAGGATTTATACCGGTTGATTCCGCCAAACCCGGCACGCCGTTGTTCTTCCGGTATGGGATTTGCCTCAAAATACAGGCGGTAGATATTATTATCACGGTCTTCAATGTTGGCCAATACCTGTTCGATTTGCTCCATTTTCTTATCCAAAATATCAAACTGAAGCTCGTAATTGTTCACTTCCCGCTCGAGCGAAAGCTCCTTGGGTGTATTCAACCAACTTGTATTGAGAAGGATGATTAGGCCCAACAGTCCGAAGAGCGCAGAACCTGCGATAAAAAAGAACAGGTTTCTATATTTTCTAGACTTCTTCGGCTCTATCTTTCGATAGGAAAGCGTATCAGGATCGTAATAGTACTTAACTTTATGCATGAAGGGAATTTATCCTATTTTTGCCCATTCTTTTTATCAAAACAAACAAATATAAAGATTGTTTTGTAGAGAATGTTAAATTTAATAAAACCTACACATATCACATGACATCCCAGGAGGTTAGAGAACATTTTCTGAACTTTTTCAAGAGCAAGCAACATAAGATTGTTCCTTCGGCACCAATGGTGATAAAAGATGACCCAACTTTGATGTTCACCAATGCGGGTATGAACCAGTTTAAGGAGTTCTTTTTGGGGAATTCCATACCCAAATCAAAAAGGGTGGCCGATACCCAAAAATGCCTTCGTGTGAGTGGAAAGCACAATGACCTGGAAGAGGTGGGGAAAGATACCTATCACCATACCATGTTCGAAATGTTGGGAAACTGGAGTTTTGGTGATTACTTCAAAAAAGAGGCGATTCAGTGGGCTTGGGAACTTCTGACCAAGGTGTACCATATTGACAAAGACAGTCTTTATGTTTCTATTTTTGAAGGAAGCGATGATGCCGATAAGCTTGAAATGGACAAGGAAGCTTTTGATTTCTGGAAGGAGATTGTCCCCAAAGACCGCATCATCATGGGGGATAAAAAAGATAATTTCTGGGAAATGGGCGATCAAGGGCCATGTGGTCCCTGTTCTGAAATCCATGTAGATATTCGGTCTAAGGAAGAAAAGGAAAAAGTATCAGGAGCTTCACTGGTGAACCAAGACCACCCGCAGGTCGTCGAAATCTGGAATTTGGTCTTCATGCAATACAATCGCAAGGCCGATGGGAGTTTGGAAAGCCTGCCCGAAAAACATGTGGATACCGGAATGGGTTTTGAAAGACTTTGTATGGTGCTCCAAGGCGTTCAGTCCAATTATGATACGGATGTTTTTACCCCTTTGATTCGAGAAATTGAGATGATAACGGGGCATAAGTACGGAAAAGATGAAACTTTGGATATTGCCATTCGCGTGGTGGCCGACCACGTAAGGGCCGTGTCTTTTGTTATTGCCGACGGACAACTCCCCAGCAATACTGGGGCCGGCTATGTGATTAGAAGAATCTTGCGAAGGGCCATTCGTTACGGCTTTACTTTTTTGGATACCAAGAAGCCATTTATTTATCGCTTGGTCAAAGTGCTTGGCGAAACCATGGGAGAAGCGTTCCCCGAGTTAAGGCAACAATATCAGCTGATTGAAAATGTAATTAAGGAGGAAGAGAATTCCTTCCTTTCCACTTTGGAGCAAGGGTTGGTCTTATTGGATTCAGTCATTAAATCATCCAAATCAAAGACTATCAATGGTGAAAAGGCTTTTGAACTGTATGATACTTTTGGTTTTCCGATTGACCTAACCTCTCTAATCCTGGAAGAAAAAGGATATAATCTCGATGTGGACGGCTTCAATAAGGCCCTTCAAGCCCAAAAAGACCGTTCTCGTTCCGCTTCCGAAGTCTCAAAGGATGACTGGACGGTACTATCGGAGGACCACGAACAGGAATTTGTAGGCTATGACACCTTGGAGGCCGATGTGAAACTTGTCAAATACCGAAAGGTGAGTAGCAAAAAAGAGGGAGATCAATATCAAATGGTGTTCAATCTCACCCCTTTTTATGCCGAAGGTGGTGGCCAAGTAGGCGATAAAGGCTATTTGAATTCATCCGATGGGGATGTGGTCTACATTGTGGATACCAAAAGGGAAAACAACGAAATTGTTCATTTTGCCGAAAGTCTGCCCAAAGATGTGACCTCAACCTTTAAGGCGGTTGTTGACAAAAAACAACGTTGGCGAACCGCGAGTAATCATACGGCCACCCACTTGTTACATCAAGCATTAAGAGAGGTTTTAGGTGACCATGTGGAACAAAAAGGGTCTGCGGTACATTCCAAATATTTGCGATTTGATTTTTCCCATTTCTCAAAGTTGAGTGTGGAAGAATTAAGGGATGTGGAAAACTTTGTAAACGCCCGTATCGAAGGGCAACTTCCCCTGGAAGAAAAAAGAAATGCACCTGTAAAAGAAGCTTTAGCTGAGGGTGCTATAGCCCTTTTCGGTGAAAAATATGGCGACACCGTTCGTACGGTTCGCTTTGGACAATCCATCGAACTTTGTGGGGGTACCCATGTAAAAAATACAGCAGATATTTGGCATTTCAAGATTGTTTCGGAAGGTGCTGTTGCAGCAGGAATCCGAAGAATTGAAGCCATAACCTCCGATGCGGTAAGGGAGTTCTATTTCAAGAACAATCGCATGCTTTATGAAATCAAGGACTTGCTGAACAATGCCCAGGACCCTGTGAAGGCGGTTCAAAGTCTTCAGGAAGAAAACACTGCGTTGCGTAAACAGGTGGAGCAACTCTCCAAGGACAAGGCAAAGGGACTCAAAAACGAGCTGATTGCCGAATTGGAAGACATCGACGGAATTCAGTTTTTGGCCAAAAAAGTGGATTTAGATGCTGCGGCTATAAAGGATATCAGCTTTGAGATGGGGGGGCAGATAGCGGATTTGTTCCTGTTGCTGGGAGCTGAGAAGGAAGGAAAAGCATTACTTTCTTGTTACATTTCAAAGGATTTGGTGTCCAATAGAGGATTTAACGCAGGCCAGATTGTACGCGAGCTTGGAAAATTCATTCAAGGCGGCGGAGGGGGACAACCCTTCTTCGCTACGGCAGGGGGAAAAAATCCATCCGGAATTGAGGAAGCCCTGGACAAAGCACGAAGTATGGTGGCTGCTGAAAGCTGATCAATGCGATTCTTCAAACTGAGAACTATGAACTGGAAGTATATTTTAGGCGAAATCCTTCTGATTTTCGTAGGTATCAATCTTGCCATTTGGTTCAATGATTGGAATGCTTCCAAAAAGACCGATTCCGATAAGAAAATAGCTATTGAAAAAATAGAGGAAGAAATTCGCAATAATCTGGATGAACTTCTTACAGCTAGGGAAAACAACAACAAGCTTGCCGAAGCCCTTGTGACTTACAAAGAATCCCGCACTGAAACTTCGAAAGGAATGGTTGCTACGATGCCTGAAATGATTGAATTTCAAGATAAATACCCTGGATTTTTTACGATTTCAGATACCTTGGAGTTATCCGAAGGAAAGTACGATTTTGATGGGGACGTATTTCTCAATCTAGAGCTTGCCGAACTTTCAAAAATAGCTTGGGAAACTTCAAAAACGACCGCCATTGTGAATGAGTTTGACTATGAATGCCTGTTCGATTTGGAGGGCACCTATAACCTCCAAGCACTAGTGGCAAATGAAATGTCAAAAGCTGCCTCCGCACTTCAAAACAGGGAGATTGATCAGCTTCAACGAATTTTGGATTTTATTCGACAAGTAGATTTGAGCCTCGAGGCCGATTACAAAAGAAGTTTAGAGGAAATCAATAACTGTATGTAGTAGAAATAGGCCGACAAAATGAAGCTCCAGACTCAAATTCAACTGCTAAAGAATCAAAATCGTATCGATTACAGTTGTGGAGTACTTTTGTTAGGCTCATGTTTTTCTGAAAATATCGGAAACAGGTTCACTTATTTTCAGTTTCAAGCCACCCAGAATCCTTTTGGAATCTTATTCCATCCCTTAGCAATTGAAAATTTGCTTGAGCGGGCTGTCAAGGGAAGGGATTACGATACATCCGAAGTTTTTGAACTTCAGGAGAAATGGCTCAGTTTTGATGCCCATTCCGTTATGGGTCGGAATTCTCAGGAAGACCTGATTGATTCTCTTAACAAAGCACTTTTCAGGACTAATACACAGCTTGAAAAGGCATCACACGTAATCATTACCCTGGGAACGGCTTGGGTATATCGTCGTTTAGAAAATGATGTGGTGGTCGCCAATTGCCACAAAGTGCCTCAAAATCAGTTTGAAAAGCAGTTATTGACTGTCGAGGAAATCACGGGTGCTTTAAAACGAATGGTTCAACTGATTCAATCAGTATCTAAAAACACCCAATGCATTTTCACCATTTCCCCGGTACGTCATTTAAAGGACGGATTTGTGGAAAATCAAAGAAGCAAGGCCCATTTGATAGCTGCGGTGCACCAGTTGCAGATGGAAAATGTGAGCTATTTCCCCTCCTATGAAATCATGATGGACGAACTGCGAGACTATCGATTTTATGAGCGCGATATGGTTCATCCCAATGAAGTGGCCATCGATATCATTTGGAATCGCTTTAGGGAATCATGGATTTCTGAGGATGCCTATGTCACTATGGATGAGGTTGACGCCGTTCAAAAAGGACTTTCGCATCGACCGTTTAACCCGAAATCGGAAGCCAACCAAGACTTTCAAAAGTCGTTGTCCAACAAAATTTCGTATCTACAAGACAGATATCCTTTTATGAAATTCGATTAGATGAAGAAAGTATTGATTGGAGCCCTGATTGCAATTACCTCGATTTTGATATATAAGTCTTGTGCGGATGATATTAGGGAAAAGGGGCAACTTGAAGAAAACTCAATGTTGATACAACAAGAGTTACAGAATGTATCCAAGCTCGTAGTGACCGAAGGTCATTTTGCAGAAGTATACAATTACAAGGATTCCCAAGAGCTCTTTGGAAGTTGGCTCACGGCCGAAAAGAAAGCTTTGGTAGTGGTAAATGCCGAGGTTTTGGTCGTATATGATTTAAGTAAACTTGACTACACTATCGATTTGGATTCCAAAACCTTGACGCTTAAGAACATTCCCGAGCCAGAGATTAAGATTAATCCAGATTTTGAATATTACGATGTGTCCTCGGATTATTTCAATCCCTTTGGAGCGGAGGATTACAATGCGATAAAAAAGCGCGTAAACACATCCCTCCTTAAAAAAATAGAAGCCTCTACCTTAAAATCCAATGCGAAAAACCGCTTGGTCACCGAACTGTCCAAAATTCTAGTCCTGACTAATTCCATGGGTTGGAAATTGGTCGCGGAGGATGAGATAGTCAATCGTTTCGACGAACTAGACCTTCAAAGAAACACTGTTCTCGACTAAATCCACACCATCATCAATTAGGTGCCCTACGTTTGGATTGTTTTGTTTTACAGCTTCCAAATGGGCCAAAATATCCTTGGCAAAATTGGTGTCCCCATTTTTCTTGGCCAATTCAAACAGTTCTACGGATAACAACCAATCGTTGGGATGTTTGTTTTGAAGTTCCTTGAACACCTTATTTCGCGAAATAGTCGTGTTTTTTCCTTCCCGAAAATCCCGTACCTGCCTGTAGTACTGCTCCAATTCAAGCCTTTCATCACTTTTGTGGGGTTTTATGGTGGTTTCCGTCAATTCGTGGGTAATCAAATTGAAACTATTCAGGTCTGCAGGACCGTTATAGGCAGAGACTACTTCTTGGCCCACCGCCATATGGAAAAGCCCCCAGTCTGGAAGGAACAATAGGGTGCCGTCATGGGTCACTCTACAGTCTTTAAAGGTAATTAAGATGATTTTACCCTGAAGATTTCGGGTTCCCGTAACGATGGTACCTTCCACAGTTACACCACCCTCGAATTCAAGATGCACATTTTCCCCCTCATAAATATTGTAAGCGCGAAGGTCGCGTGGACTCATGTCCTCAATTGCCAGATTAATACCTTTAAGTTTCCCAATAGGCGAACCAAAACCTTCTGAATGGCACAAAGTACTATGCCCTACCAATTCTTTTTCCCGATAGGCCAATGCTGTTGGTCCTACCGTGCGGACATACACCGGTTTACCATCATGTTCGATAACGCTGTGGAACTGACCTGAAATCTCTAGTCCTGTACTGAGTTCGATGGTGCCCAGCGCCCTGGATTCAATCAGTTTTTCTACACCTGATAAACCTCCGGTCCGCAATGCCATGGTATTGGCAAAGTCTTCCAATACCTGACTTAAATGTGCAAAATTGGGAGTAACGAACAGTTGAGGTTGGGGTTTGGTAATATCGAATGCCATCTGTGCGGCCTCAATGGTATACGGCATTTTGACCACATCATCCTGTAGGCACCATTTGCTTTCCCCTATGGACGAAAGCAATCCAGCACCATATATTTTCGGGTTCTCCATAGGCCCAATCAAGCCATATTCCACGGTCCACCAGTGCAAGTTTCTGATAAGCGCCATTTCACTGGGGCGTCCCATATTATCTTGCAGATATTCAATCTGTTTTTCAGCCTCTTCAATTTCTTCCTCCGGGGTTCCTGCGGCTTCTTTGATTATGGAAAGATGGCGTACCGCTTCATAAAGCTCATAATCCTTGGAACTTGAAATGGCTTTGCTTCCAATCTCTCCGAAACGTCTTAAGTATTCAGCATATTCCGGATTGGCGATGATAGGCGCATGGCCGGCTCCCTCGTGAATGATATCGGGGGCAGGAGTGTATTCAATATGTTCCAATTGGCGTATATCCGAAGCAATGACCAGCACATTATAGGCCTGAAACTCCATAAAAGCCGAGGGCGGAATAAAGCCATCAACTGCTACGGCAGCCCAACCGATTTCCTTCAAAATCCGGTTCATGCCGTACATGTTTGGGATATTATCGATGGAAATACCGGTTTGCGAAAGTCCCTCTACATAAGAACTGTGTGCTACCTTACTGAGATAGTCCACATTTTTTCGCATTACATAGCGCCATACTGCCTGATCTATGGCAGAATACTCTTCGTAATTCTGGGGTTTAATAAATTGTCTTAGATGTTCCGGCAGTTTGTCCAATATAGGATTAGACTCGTACTTCATGAAGTGAATTTTTGGTAGCCTTAAAGATACGAATTCTTACACTCTTCCTTTTATGGCCTAAACAAAAAACCGCCCTAAAAAGGACGGTCTCAATTCGTTTAGTTTGCTGCAATTCTATTTTCTGGAGGATATTCCTCGAGGATTTCAGAAACAAACTCCTTAATGCGTTTTTCTTTCTTCTCTATATTCTTGATGTTGTTCAGCGTACCTACACCACGGCCCTGCCAAACCAACTCTTTACTTCTTGCATCAATGAAATCGATATATAGTGAACCTTCCGTTCTGGTGCTTACGTTACTGCCTCCCCAGCCCCAACCGGGACCCCAAAGCCATGGGTTATAGAAGCCTCCCCAGCCCCAGCCCCAACCCCAACCCCAGTTGTTGTTGTAGACATCTACCTGTTCGCGCTCCTTCGTGAAGATGCTTATCAATATATCGGGTTGTTGCGATTTGGTAAAACCCCGGTTGACCATTTCATTGTCAATGGCCCTGAGAATACGTTTTTTATCCAAATCAGAAATTTGAGCTCTATCTATGCCTGTTTTGTAGTAGGCAAATGTCCTATACGTCCTAAAATCGGCTCTTTGGTCATAATCGGCGATTACCCGTACCGAAGAACAGGATGCAAACAGCATCACCGCTAAGGTAGCGAGGGCGAAAAGTTTAAAATTCTTCATAATGCAATTTTTTTTGAGTTCATTGAAATCCTTGCATTCAAAGTCACAAATATTGTGCCGAAAACCGTGTTTTCAGGCTCTTCTGTTGGTTTTTTTGTCATAACCATACGGACAATGACGACATCCACTTTCACAACAATATCCACGCTTCAAATGATAGCGTTCGGTAAAGACCTTGTACCCTTCGGGAGACAGGTAATAATCTCCGTCTTCCAAGGGAATTATCTTCTTCATAGGCAATCTTCAGATGGTTTCTATCCCTAAAGTTAGTTCAAACTGGTGAAACCTTCTAATCCTATAAGATATTAAAGTTTTTTGGGTTATTCACCGAAATTGTTAATGTTATTCATCTAATCGGCATACTTTAAAGACACTTTAACAGTTATCTTTGTAAGAATCTTAGTATAAATCTACTATGATTGTAATTTTCAGACACTTCTTTTACAGCAACTATGTGGGGTTATCGCTTTGGCCCTTCATCATCTTAAAGGAAGACGCCCTTAAGGATGACAAGGTGCTCATTAACCATGAGCGCATCCATCTTCGGCAGCAAAGAGAACTGCTGATTATTCCTTTCTATTTATGGTACATAGCCGAATGGTTGCTTCGTACCGCGCTTTACCTCAATAGTTACAGAGCCTATCAGAACATTAGTTTTGAACGGGAGGCCTATGCCAATGAAAAGAATCCGGACTATATTTCCACAAGAAAACCGTATGGTTTTTTGGATTATCTGGTTCGATAAGACTCGTGTTGCAAGTTCCAAATCAAAAAATCGATGTACCCATTTTGAATGAGAATGGGGTGGAGCTTTATGTGAAACGGGAAGATAAGATTCATCCCATCGTTTCTGGCAATAAGTATCGGAAATTGAAATACAACCTCCTTGAGGCCAAAGATGCGGGTCACTCCACTTTGCTCACCTTTGGTGGGGCCTATTCCAACCATATCGCTGCCACCGCCTTTGCCGGAGAGAATGCAGGTTTTCAAACCATTGGAGTTATTCGGGGCGAGGAATTGGAAGATTCCTGGGAGGCCAATCCAACCCTCCGTTTTGCTCATAGCCATGGCATGCAATTTCATTTTGTGAGTCGTGAAGCCTATCGCCAAAAGGAAGAGGGAGACTTTATTCAAGACTTGAAATCCAAATTCGGTGCGTTTTATCTCCTTCCGGAAGGAGGGACGAATCGTTTGGCTGTGAAAGGATGCGAGGAAATCTTAACGGAAAATGATGCTCAGTTTGATTATGTCTGTTCCTGCGTCGGTACTGGCGGAACTCTAGCCGGATTGATCAATGCTTCCGCTCCGCATCAAACCGTTTTGGGATTTCCAGCGCTGAAAGGAGATTTTCTAAAAGAAGATATTTCTAACTTTGTGCGTAAATGGAATTGGAAGTTGATCACGGACTATCATTTTGGAGGTTATGCGAAGGTTGATGCGTCTTTGGTTACTTTTATCAACGATTTCAAACAGAAGACTAATATTCCCCTTGACCCCATCTATACCGGAAAAATGCTTTTTGGGCTGATGGATTTAGTCGGAAAGGGCTTTTTTGACAAAGGATCCAAAATTCTGGCCATTCACAGTGGGGGATTGCAGGGCATAGAAGGCATGAATGCTATATTAAAACGAAAAAACTTACCTACACTGAACGTATGATGAAACGATTGACTTATGTGTTGGCCTTGGCCCTTGTGGTCGCAAGTTGCGGTTCCAAGAAACGGACGGTCAACCAAAAGAAGAAGGAGACCGTAGCACAAAATCAGAACAGAACCCCAAAGACCGATTCGCCCAAGGATGGGCCGAAAGACTCTGAATTATATCCCTTGCCCGAAAATCCGGGGCGATTTGTAAAATTTCCCATTGCCAACACCCAAGAATATATTGAGACTTTCGCCGAGATGGCCCAATTTGAAATGCGGGCCTATGGCATCCCAGCGAGTATTACCTTGGCCCAGGGGATTCTGGAAAGTGGTTCCGGCAGAGGGGAATTGACCAAAAAGACCAATAACCATTTTGGCATCAAATGCCATACGGGATGGGATGGGGAATACGATTTTCATGATGATGATGCCAAAGGAGAGTGCTTTCGGAAATACAATCACCCCATGTATTCGTTCCGGGATCACAGTATCTTTTTATCGACCCGTTCACGCTACAAGTTTTTGTTCAATTATCGAAGGGACGATTACAAAAAATGGGCATACGGATTGCGTCAGGCAGGCTATGCCACGGACCGAAAGTATCCCCAAAAGCTCATTGCGCTCATTGAGCGGTATAATTTGGATGCGTACGATAAAGAAGTGCTTAAAGGAGGGTTTGAGCCAGTTCGAGAGCCAAAGGAGTATGAAGTCCTGACCCATGTGGTGCAAAAAGGGGATACACTTTACGCCATTTCTCGAAAGTACGCCATTTCGGTGGAGGAACTGAAACAGCTAAACAATCTCAGCGGAAACACAATTTCCATCGGGCAAGTCTTGAACATTCGAAGGGAAAAAACGAAATAAGTTTTGTCGTCCTGAGCCTCTCGAAGGATGAACCAAAGAAGGCTTTCTTCACAATCATATGATGTTTACTTTTGCACTCGATTTGTCATTCCTGCGAAAGCAGGAATCCATAAAGCGGGCACTTGTCATCCTGAGCCTGTCGAAGGATGAACCCAAGAAGGCTTTCCTCGCAACCCTATGATGTTTACTTTTGCATTCGATTTGTCATTCCGCACCTGATGCGGAATCCAAAAAATGATTAATAAAGATTCCTGCTTTCGCAGGAATGACATCACTAAAGTATGATCTACCAACGAAGCAGCGCCCTGTTCGCTGAAGCCAAAAAATACATCCCCGGAGGGGTAAACTCCCCTGTACGGGCTTTTAAAGCCGTAGGCGGTGACCCTATTTTTGTAAAAGAAGCCAAAGGCGCCTACCTCTATGATGTGGATGGCAACCAACTCATCGACTACATCGCCTCATGGGGCCCCTTGATTTTGGGTCATGCTTATGAACCTGTGATCCATGCGGTGGTGGAAAAAGCAAAAAAAGGAACCTCCTTCGGAATGCCGACCGAAATAGAGACTGAACTGGCCCAATTGGCGGTATCCATGGTGCCCAATGTCGACAAGATTCGTTTTGTCAATAGTGGTACCGAGGCCTGTATGAGTGCAGTGCGTTTGGCACGTGGGTACACTGGAAAAGACAAAATCATCAAGTTTGCAGGCTGCTACCACGGTCATGCCGATGCCTTTTTGATACAGGCGGGGAGTGGCGCAGTGACTTTTGGGAGCCCGAACAGCCCCGGGGTGACCCAAGGCACAGCCAAGGATACCTTGTTGGCGGACTATAACAATTTGGACAGTGTAAAAGCCCTTGTTGAAGCCAATAAGGGGGAAATCGCAGCCATCATTTTGGAACCCGTAGCCGGAAATATGGGTTGTATCATCCCTACTAATGAATTTATTAAGGGATTACGTCAACTGTGCACTAAAGAAGGCATTTTGTTGCTGTTTGATGAGGTGATGACCGGATTTCGATTGGCAAAAGGTGGCGCACAAGAGGCCTTAGGTATTGATGCCGATATGGTGATGTTTGGAAAGGTAATCGGAGGCGGACTACCCGTAGGCGCCTTTGCGGCAAAGGCTGAGATTATGGCCCACTTGGCCCCAGAAGGCCCGGTCTACCAAGCAGGAACCCTAAGTGGCAACCCTTTAGCCATGAGTGCCGGACTCGCCATGTTGACTGAACTGAACAACAATCCCGAGGTTTTTGATAGCCTCGCCCAAAAAACGGAACACTTGCATAAAGGTATTGCCGAGGTATTGACCGAAAAAGGGGTCGCCCACCAAATCAACCGATTTGGCAGTATGATTTCGGTACATTTTACGGAAGAACCTGTAGAGGATTTTACAAGTTCTGCCAAGGGCAATAACGATACCTTTAAAAAATACTTCCATGGCATGTTGGAAAACGGGGTGTATTTGCCTCCTTCTGCTTTTGAAAGCTACTTTCTCAATGATGCACTAAGCTATGCTGATTTAGATAAGACCATTGAGGCGGTTAAAACTATATTTTAATGGCATCATTAGATGCCTAAGGAATCTGTATTGCCACCAAACCAATTCTGGCGGAAGCTGAGGTAATATGCAATTCTAAAAAGGTAAATCGTCGTAGTCATAATCACCTATATGTTCGTGCGATGATTGACGATTTGTAATCTCTTGGAAATCGATCATTTTTTTGGCTCTTGCCAATACATGATCAAAAGTCAAGATTGTTAAATTGTGATAACCAGAATTTAGAATTCTGTAGGCTTCTTTCTGATCCTCGTTCCAATCATTTGACCTTCCAAAAATCAATATACATCTCGGCTTAATAGTTTTTACATTATCAACCCTTTCTAGGAATTTTACACTATTCGCTTCTCTCTCAACTTCAAAAATATAGGTTGATGATTGAGTTATTGCTTTCATTAAGTCAGATGATCGAACGTAGTTTCCGTGATCCTGAGTAGCCATCCAAAAATTCAAGTTACCTTCAGGTCTTTTGATTTCAACAATATCTAAAAAACCGTCATAGGCTTCCATCAGAAAATCCGAGATATTTTTAGTGTCAATATTTCTTTCGTCCAATACTCTAACAAATTCACTTCCTAAAACCCAAGTATTTCTTTCAAACCAATCTTGCCATTTTTGCTCAACTAAATTTTCTTTGAGCATCTCTTCAAATTCTTTTACAGCTCTTACCTTTTCAAGTCCTTTTAAGGAAGTAAATAACTCTTCAGATATAATTTCATTATTTACTATATAGTCGAGGATTTCTTTATTGTCAGGTTGGTTAAGTAGTTTTTTGATGTTTTCTGCGTTCTCAGAATTTAATGAACTATCAACCGGAATAAAATCTTTTACGCCTTCACTAAATGCTGC
>NZ_JANQIH010000220.1 GCF_028282265.1 Allomuricauda sp. | reverse complement strand
GTTGGTATGACTGTCGTCTTCTTTTCTATCTAGAAAGCTTATCCCGGCGGTAGCCAGATATTGTGCCGCCAGATGAAGTTGAACGAGCATTTTCATTTAACATGGGTTATGGTTGTCCTTTAAAAATAAGGATTTTCAAAGTTTGCAAATGATGGCTTTCGTTTTAAGCTTTTTCTACTAGCTGCATTTTCTCTAAAATAGCCTTGATAATGATTTTGGCATGAATTCTGGAGTTTTCAATAAACCATTTGTGAGTTTCCATTCCTCCACAGATGACTCCAGCCAAAAAGAGGCCCTCTACATTGGTTTCCATCGTATCTGGGTCGTACTGCGGAAGTCGCTTATCATCTTGGGATAACCGTATCCCTAAATTCTCCAAGAATTCGAAGTTTGGCATATATCCGGTTAGGGCTAGGACAAAATCATTTTCGAGAATCACCTCGCCTTCTGGGTTTTCCAAAATAATGGAGTCTTCCTTGATTTCCCGTACATTGGAATTGTAATACGCTTTGATACTACCTTCTTCGATACGATTGATAATGTCGGGTCTTACCCAGTACTTCACGCGTTGCCCGACTTCAGGACCACGAATTATAAGCGTTACTTCGGCTCCCTTGCGCCAGCATTCGAGTGCAGCATCAATAGCGGAATTGCTTGCTCCAATGACGGCCAATTTTTGGCTGGCATAAAAATGGGGATCTTTGTAATAATGGGAAACCTTAGGTAAATCCTCTCCCGGCACGTTGATCATGTTGGGCAAGTCGTAAAACCCGGTCGCAACAATTACATTTTTCGTTTTGTAATTATCTTTTGAGGTGTCTATTTGAAAAAGGTTGTTGATTTTTTGAACACCTATTACTTTTTCAAAGAGGTGAATGTTCAGTTTGTTTGATGTAACAATTCTTCGATAATACTCCAAAGCCTCATTACGTTTGGGCTTTGCCTCTTTGCTAATAAAAGGAATCTCATCAATTTCCAGTTTTTCAGAAGAGGAAAAGAACTGCATATTGATGGGATAGTTAAACAGGGAATTCACTATGGGTCCCTTTTCGATAATGACATAGGAAAGTTCTTTTTTTTGAGCCTCAAGACCGCAAGCTATGCCAATGGGACCGCCTCCTATGATCGCAATATCATAAACTTTGCTCATACTATTTCTTTCTTTAGGTCGGCGATAGTAGAAATGGGGTCATCACTCTTGAATACAAAACTTCCTGCAACGAGAACATCAGCACCTGCTTCTACCAACTTTTTAGCGTTAGTCGCATTGACCCCACCATCAATTTCAATAAGGGTGTCAGTATTTTTGTCTTCTATGAGTTTTTTCAGGGCTTTCACCTTGGCATAGGTGTTTTCGATGAAGGATTGCCCCCCGAAACCTGGATTCACGCTCATCACACAGACTAAATCTAAATCCTGAATAATGTCTTCAAGCAATTGAACCGATGTATGTGGAGTAATGGCGACCCCCGCCTTCATTCCAGCCGCTTTTATGGCATGAACAGTACGGTGAAGATGATTGCACACTTCATAGTGTACCGTTAGAACGTTCGCTCCCAAATCTGCAAATTCCTGAATGTAGCGGTCGGGGTCAACGATCATTAAGTGAACATCCAGGGTTTTTTTGGCGTGCTTGGCAATTGCCTTTACAACTGGCATTCCGAAGGAAATGTTCGGAACAAAAAGGCCGTCCATGATATCAAGGTGAAACCAATCGGCTTCACTTTCATTTACCATTTCAATATCGCGTTGAAGATTTGCAAAGTCTGCTGCCAATAGGGAAGGAGCGATAATTCTTTTGCCCATAAGATCTTAATGATTTAAGGTACAAAAGTAGCGAAATCAACTCGGTTACTTGATGCGCTGGTTACAACACTTATTTTAAAGAGAATGAACGAGAAGACTAGTCATATAGTTTTTTGAACTTCAAATTTTGGATTCCATCGGTGTAAATGGAAAAACCACGGACTCCGTTTTCTTGGGTCCTTTGAAATCGTATACTTCCAAAGGATGGTGTTGGACTTCGAAAGACGTCTTTGGTTACAGGATGGAAAATGACCTCGATTCCTACTGGACCATATGCTATCAATTGCCCATCGACGACTTTAAACTGATACAAGACTTTTAGATTTTCCTCATAGAAGTTACCTGTAAATTCTTGGAGCTGTTCCGGAGAGTATTCAACGGGTTGGTATTGAAGGTAAGTGTAAGGCTGGCTATTTCCCAAAGTGATTTCGTAACCGAACTTTTCCTTGATATTTTTAAACGTGAAGAAGATTTTTTCATCCCCATCAATTTTTAGCTGAAACCTCTCCTTGGTTTTAAGTGGAATCAATAGTGCCCCCCTTTCTACTTCGGGTCTTGCATAGAAGAGGGTGTCTTCCATAACGTGTAGTTTTCTTGCCAAACCCCTTTTGGCATCCCAATAATGACCTTCGTACTTTTTGAGTTGTTCAATGGATAGTTTTCTTAAGTCCGATTCATGGATTTCTACGGAACTGGGTTCGGTATATTCACTTTCGATAAAGTGATTCGCCTGCAACATGGCAGGCATACCGTTATAATTGTTATTGTTCCCTATCACAAAAGAAGTGAGCTTCTGTTCCGGAAAGCGGAACACATTGGCGCCATAACCTCCAACTAGACCAAACTGCCAGAATGCTGGGAGACCTCGTTCAAGATGGTAAAACGCCCGTCCCAAGGTGAGTCTTCCCCACCACGATTCAAACACGGTTCCATCGTTCAATTGAACTGGGTTATCCAGCTTCTGGATAAGTGGTGAAAGTGTATTCTGCGATATGCCGGTCAAAGTGGCGTACCATTTTTTCAAATCCTCCGCCGACGTATATAGATTAGTTGGGCCGGCATTTCCTAAGTTCGTATTTCTGTAGGATAATCGATCCTCTATAGTTTGGTATGAAATGCCAATATCAGAAATGATAGTGTTGTAGTCATCTAAAAAAACCGTGTTTGACATTCCTAAAGGAGCGAAGATGAATTCTTGAGCAAACTCAGCTAGAGTTTTACCAGATGCTTTTTTGACTACTTCTGCCAGAAGTGTAAGCTCGGTTTTAGAGGTCATGTAAGAAAATTGTGTTCCTGGTATGAAGTTCAAGTTTTTTTGACCTTGAATGAGTTTAAGCGCATCATCATGAGTAAAAACGGCATCTTCTCTTATGCCGAGAATGCCTTTGATTATCTCATAATCGTTTAATCCGCTGGTGTGGTTCAACAAGTGTGAAATGGTGAGGTTGTAATCATATTTTGGTAACTCAGTAATGTATTTTAGAACTGCATCATCCCATTGGATTTTACCCTGTTCCTGCAAAATAAGAACCGCCAATATGGCAAATTGCCGCGACAGGTAATCTATTTGGAATTTGGTTTGTATAGTAATGGGCCTTCCATTTTCAACATCGGCAATGCCAAAGGCCTTAGTGTATTGAATCTCATTGCCATAAATCAAACCAGTGGCTACCCCTGGCTTGTCTTTTCCTTTCCATTCGCTGAAAATACTATCAATTTGTTGCTCTTCTATTTCAGAAAGTTGGGCAAATATGGAAATCACGCTAAAAAGAAGTAAAAAAGTGGATACCTTTTTCATTGCTTGTTTTTTAAGTTGTTTGGATTTTTATTGTGGAGACAGTACTTTGATTACCTGTTGGGCAACCGATGCGGCAGCGGTGGGATCCTGACCCGTAATCAATCTTCCATCAACCACATAATAGTTGTCCCAACCCTCTGGGGAGTAGCTAAAATTCCCTCCTCGTTCCTTGATGATTTGTTCTATGGAAAATGGGAATTGTTTATAGTATTCAGCGTCCATGTTTTCAAACACGTCGGGAAAGCCATTGACCTTTTTGCCCTCGTAAATGAATGTTCCATTCTCGGTCTTCAAATTGACCAAGCCTGCTGTACCATGGCATATGGCCGATACCACCCCGTTATTTTTCTCATAGATGTCCATTGTAATTTGTTGAATGGCTTCATTATCGGGTACCCCAAACATAGCCGCTCCACCTCCCCCATAGTAGACAGCTTGGTATCTTTCAGATTGAATTAGGTCGGGAGAGAGAGTATTTTTTAGCAAATCCATAAATTCAAAATCATAGAGATATTGTTTTTCAATAGTATCGGAAGTATTTAGATATCCAATAGGAATTGCCCCACCTTTCGGGCTTACAAAATCAATTTTATAACCTGAATTCTTAAAGACGTCGTAGGCGAGGACTATTTCGGCAAAGTGATTGGCTGCATTAATATTTGTGTCTCCGTAGGTATGCTGATTTGAAACTACAAACAGTATTCGATTATTGTCGTTTTCTACTTGTACTTTCTCTATGTTTTGTGTGATTTCTTCTTTCTTTTCCTTTTGATTTTTAACACATCCAATAAGACTGATCAAGAGGCCTATTATGAAAAGCTGTTTCATTGCCAAATTTTTCCGGCAAGTTGAGTTTTTCCCTTTAAGAGGGAATCAGGGATTATAGATTAGAAGTTCGAATTTATAAATACAAACTCTAAAGTTGTGCCTTGTATTGGGCTGGTGTTGAGCCTACAATTTTTTTGAAAGAAGTGTAAAACGTTGATTTTGAGTTAAATCCACATTCATATCCAATTGCTTCAAGGGTAAGGGTTTGGTTAGAGGCCAACATTTTTTGAGCTTTTGCAATGCGATGTTCGTTAACGAATATGGGAAAGCTTTTTCCTAGGTTGTCATTTAGTAACTGGGATAGTTGATGGACAGAAATCTGCATTTCTTTTGCCAAATCTGATGATTTTAGGTTCGCGTTGGTAAACGCTTCCTCTGTTTTCATAAATTGCTCCAGTTTTTCCAAAAGCTGAACGGCCTCGCCCGAAGCTATTTTTTTATCCTTGTATTTTTGGTCGGGAACGAACAGGTTTTGGTTCCTTTTTCGGGTAGCAATAACCAAAAAGGCGAGTAGATAAAAAAGGAAAGAGAAGGTAAGGGCTCCAACTATGTAGTATGTGAAATTGGTAAAGAAATAAGCGGCCCAAATCAAAAGATTTCCCAAAAAAATACTCAACAACCACACCTGTCTGGTTTGTAGTGCTCTTGGGGAAGTAATCAAGAGTTTCAACTCATTTCGCAATACCCAGCCCGATATTAAAATATAGGCAAGCCATTGTAGATAAGTACCATAAACCACATAAGGCCTCCAAAGCGCTAGATTGGTTTCAAACGGATAAAGAATTCCGATGATTAAAATGAATGGAACCAAAATGAATAGGTGGTACTTCCATTCTTTGTGCACATTGGAGTTGGGCTTGACTACGGACTTCACATAGAAGTATAAAAAAG
>NZ_JANQIH010000203.1 GCF_028282265.1 Allomuricauda sp. | reverse complement strand
GGGGAGGGCATTCTACAGCTATCCTTCTTTCCAAAAAGACGATATCGGTTTCTAGCGATAAAGCTATAGACCGCATCTCGGATAAAAGCAGGGATGATAAAGCACACTGTGGCCAAAAATCTATATCCAGGTGAAAGCTCCCTTAAAATCAATAAGATTGCTGTAGACTTTTTATATATCTTCCCTTTTTTGAAAAGGTAAATGGTGGAAAAGCCATTTTCAAATTCAATCTCGTAACCCTTCAAAAACTCCTGTGCAACATCCGCCTGAAGAGAACTATAAAAGATTTTCTTTTGTTTATCTCTGGTTATTACAAAATCGATAAAGCCATTACACAGGTTACAAACTCCATCGAAAAAAAGTATGAATTCTTGTTTCAAGGTTGCAATCTACTTTTAAGGATATGGTAAAATTATTGTATTTAGATATATTTTTTCTTGATAAACGATGCAATACGTTTTTCTTGGATGAGTGAATCAAAATGGGTCTGAACCCGATTTCACTTTTCCCTACCGGTGAGCCTACGATACAATTTCAAATAGTTGTCAACCATAGTGTCTATATTGAAGTCCTGTGCCCTTTTTTGACACCGAGACACTATTTTTTGTGCATGAGCAGGATTCTCCAAAAGCTCGATAATTTTCGAGGACAATGCCTTGGCATCGTTATTTGGAAAGAGCAATCCGGCATTTATGACAACTTCTGAAAGTCCTGGAACATCCGATGCGATAAACGGTTTGCCCGAAGCAAGACCCTCCACACTGGAAAGTGATAATCCTTCATAATGTGAGGACAAAATGACCATGTCCACGGTTTGGAGCAACGATGGCACATCTGACCGAAGACCTAAAAAGAAAACCCGTTCCCCAATATTCTCACTTTTGGCGAAATCTTCGGTTTCTTTCCTCAGAGGGCCATCTCCAACAAGAAGAAGTTTTACATTTTGTGGTAGATGTTTTAAAGACTCGATAAGCGTTTTTTGATTTTTTTGTGGAGTAAAACTGGAAACCTGTAGCAATAACACGTCGTTTTCTGTAAATCCCAAGGCCAACCTTTCCAAAGGTTTTGCCATTTTTATCTCCTCAAGGTTTATTCCGTTATAGATTTTGGTGAGCTTCGTAAAGGAATTTCCCAGATGTTGCTGCAAATTATCATGCACTGCATCCGATATGGTGATTACCCTATCGAACTTATTATAAACAAACCTTTCCAGAGGTTTTAAAAGTTTTATGTTGCGCCTTTTGTTTGTAGTGTTGTGTTCGGTGAACACAATTGGTGCGCTCTTTCCAAAAAAGCTGGCAAAAACCGTTAAATAACTGGATGGAAACAGGTGAACATGAATTAAATCGTACTGCTTTAAAAGGGGTTTAATCTTGAAAATGTTTAAAGGGGAATACATATTGTTAGTAGCGCCGAACCCGTGAATGGGAATTTCATGGCGTATCAATTGCTCCAACAAAGGAGTAGGGGAGTTTTTTAGCAACAGCACTCCAACGTCCAGTCCTCTTTTTTGATATTGGATCAAAACCTCTGTAATGAGCTTTTCGGCGCCACCAGCTCCCAAGCTATTTATTACATGCAGTATCCTCATTTTCTAATTTTGTTATTGTACCAAACATAGGTAAATAGCAACAGGCCAGGAGGGATCATTAAAAAAGTCAATAATTTACGTGGCGTCTTTTTTAGAAAACCGGTGTCTTTAAGTTGAATGCTATGAGAAACATAGTGTATCGCGTTCTTCAACCTAACCTTTAAATGGTTACTGTACTTCATATTGACTATTCGTGCGTGTTGAAAACCCCTTGGATGGCGATAGTACTGCTTCATCATGTTTCTGGAAGATCCGTCGGGCATATACTCAACTATACATAAGACCTTGTTTAGGCATAAGATTTCATAGTCTTTATCAATCATAAGGTACAAGGTTCCAAGCGGAACAAAACGTTCTTCCTTGAATATTGGATAGGAAGGGTATTTTTTTACAATTTCAGTGCGGTACACAAGTTTTTTGTCACCAGTAATATGGTGTACGTTATGTATGGTCTCCAAAGTGGACTTTTTAAGGTCATCTGGGAAACGGTTCCCTATGACTTTTCCGTCTTTGAACGCATCGAGTCCAATGATGCCTCCTACAGTCTTCTTTACCTCTTGGGGTTGGGCATTCCAGAAGGTAAGGATGTTCTCAACGGCGTCATCTGGCATAAAATCATCAGAATCGATACAGACATTCAGCTCAGTTTCAGCAAGTTGGTAAGCTGTATTATGAGCGCCGTGCATCCCCTGATTTTCTTGGTAGTGATAAATAATTTCGATTTTGCTCTCCTCAATCCAACTTTGTACCAACACTTCGGTATTATCTGACGAACCATCATCTATGATGAGCCAGCAAAAGTCCTTGTTTGTTTGTGCAACCAAACTTTCATAGCATTGATGCAAACAGTATGCTCTATTAAAGGAAGGTGTAAATACGGTCAGTGTTTTAGAAGATTTCAATCTATTTAGAATAAAAGATTAGCCATAAAAGAAATACATGAAATAGGTAAAGCCAAAATACAAAAGAAGGATTTTGTTGAGTACCCTTCCATTTAAATTGAACGTTTGGTCCTTCAAAAAAGGATATATGATAAGAATGGCCATCATGAACCAAGACAGATAGGCAAATCTGTTGGAAAATTCAGCTCTAATTACCAAAACCCAAAACCCATTCACAATTAAATATGTGCAAAAAAGTTGGTGGTAAAACTTATCCATAAAATTTCTTTTAAATATGAAATAGTAACCCACACCTATGGCAGAGGCACTGTACAAAAGAAAATCGAAACGAAACCCACCCCCGCTGCCACCGCTCAAGTACTCGGAAAATCGATCGTCAGCAAATCCCAAAATTGTAAAAATGGTGACGAAGACACCACCTAAAACTAGAGATACAGGAATAGTAACAAGCCAACCATAAAACAGTTTTCTGGGGTCTTTGAAAAAATAAGTAAGCAAAAATGCCAAAACCGGAAGCATCATGGACTTATGTACTGAGATGGTCACTACAAAGATCAAGGCCATAATCAGTTTTTTTTCCCTGAACGTAAGAGCTAATAGAAATAAAGAAGTGGCGATTCCATTCCTAATTCCGTTTGTCCCATAAGCCCAAAAAGAAAAGGACGTCAGAAACATAAGAAAGGCATAAAACCATTTTGAATTAAATGTTGATTTGGAAAAAATATACATGGGTACCACATACAGAAAGGTACAGATTAGGAAAAAAATGTGTACCGGAAACATACCCGAGCAAATTTGCATAAACTTGTGGAAGAAAATATCATTTTGAATGGTAATCTCACCTCCATGCGCATACTGTTCATAGAATATGGAATAGGAACGCATATCGGCAAAATATCTTCCACTAATGGGTCTAAGACCTATATAAAAAATAGAAAAAAACAATAGAAAGGTACCTGATAAGAGTCCAAAAGTCCTACTCTTTAGGTCATTGACTTCCAAAGTAATCCCATGTAAGAAAGTAAGTGCTACAACACCAACCAGAACATTGAAGTATATTGCAGAGTACAATTCTAAAGGGACAAAATCAATCATAACGATACATGTGAATTTAAATAAGAATCACATACTTTTTCTATTTGGTATTTGTCAAGTAAATCATGTTTGTTTTTCATTAGGGTTTGACCGTATTTTTCATCTTGCAAAACGGAAATTAAACTATCTGCGAAAATTTCTTCTTCTTCTGTAAAATCATCAGAATCAGGAATTCCTAAAACTCCTTTGTAGAAACTAGGGGTGATGATTCCACCCTCTACATGTACGGCATCCAAACCTATTCTTCTAGGTTTTAGGCTCATCATTTCTATAATACCATCGGTACATAAGGAAGTGACGACGGGTACATTCAAAGATAATGACTCTACAATTACGTTTGGGGTCCCTTCATAATATGAGGTTAAAGCAAGTACTTTGGCCTTCTTTAGGTATTTATACGGATTTTCTTTACTCCCGAGAAAGAAAACTTTGGATGATAAACCAAATTTGTCGATTAATCGGTCCAATTCTTTTTTTACGTTTTCCACACCATTACCCACAAAAACCAATTTCGCTTTCTGGTACTTTTGTTGAATTAGAGCAAATGATTTAACTAAATGCCAAGAAGCTTTTTGATAAGAAAAACGCCCTAAAAACATTATTATGTCGTCCTTGAACAACTGTCTTTCTTCCTTGGATTCAATTTGTTCTTTTGACATGGCCTGTATCGCCGGTAAATTGTGGGGGTTGTAGACTACATCAATGTTCTCGGGAAATCTGTAACCACAATTTTCAATAAGGTCCGACTTAATGGCCTTGCTGATACATACAAGTTTATCTAAATTCTGATAGCTGTGTTTGTAACTATATTTATATGCCTTATTGAGAAGTGTTTTATTTTCAAACTCAACACTTTTTAAGGCATGTATACTGCCGACTTTATACTCCCTTGTTCTGCTTAAAGAACTAAAAAAATTCGCCATGTCCCCAAAAGAAATGGAGTGGGTTATTTGGTGTTTACGTATTATTTTGCGTATTCTAAGAGGTGCTTTCAAATAAAAGTTAAGTCTTTCCAATTTGGACATCTGATAAAAATCCTTCTCAGAAAAGAATAACTCGTCTTCATTGAAATGGACAATATCATCCGGTAACTTTATGAATTTAATGGCTTTAACCCCATATCCTTTTTTCTTGTAAAAATTATAGAAAGTGACCGCAAGACGCTCCATACCACCAACCCCACCGTAGGGCATTATCAATAAAATGTTTTTTTTGTCGGTCATTAGATAAGAGGTTTATTTCAACTTTCTCAATCCCAATACTTTTATCAAGAGATTGATTTTATCTGCCCCAAACACTTTGATCAGTCTTCTTTTTAAATTCGGAAGGAATGTCCTTTTTTTTGATACCCAAGACATGGCAAAATGATGAACGCTGTAAGTGTTTTTAGTAACGGTCACGATGCCGGTGCCATGATTTTTGGCGCAGAAGAAATCTTCCGGAAACATGAATAATGTTTTGCTTTCTGATGAGTAATTGAGCTCTTTCGTGATTGGACTTTTCATTTCCTCGATTAGATGTCGTTTTTGTATTTGTTTCATCATTACCCTTGGCAGGGTTTGGATGTTGAAATTGCCATCCTCTTTTAGAAACTCTCTGTTTTGATAAAAATCCAAACAATCAGCAATCCATTGACTTCCAGCTTCACTTCCAAATACTCCGGCTTCTATGATTCCACCGCCTTCAGAACCAATAAAGTAGGGAAGGTGTAGCAAATCATCAAATCTTTTTTTGACTTCAATGTCGGTATCCATGTATATACCGCCTTGAGTATAAATGGCGTGGAGCCTAATGTAATCAGCGGCAAAAGCGTATTTTTTATGCTCAAAAGCTTGTTTTGCCCATTTGGAAGTGGAAAGGTCAAATCTATAGGTGTCCCATAATATCCATTCGTAATCTGGTAGGTGTTTTTTCCAACTTTCCATACATTTTGAAATCTGTTCAGGGAAGGGATCTCCGCTAAGCCAGCAATAATGGATTTTTTTTGGTATCATAGTTTAGGACAAGTTTTTTATAAATACATGTTGGGCTAAAACATAAACTGTTTCGTCTTGTTGCTGATAAAAGTTATTTTTTTCATCTGTTTCCTGTGCTGAAAAAATAGAACCTAGGTGCTATTTTTTTCAAATAATACCCAAAGACCAAGCAAATTGCCGCCGTGATAACAAAGTTTACTAAATATAGTAGGAGCAATTGGTAATCGGTTAAATCAAAAAAAGCATCAAAGATTTTTTTAAGAAATAATATCGGTACCCCATGAGTGGCGTAGATAAAAAATCCATAAGTAAAAATGTCGTGAAACTTAAATTGTCTCGTTTTGTCCATCAAATCATATAATCCCCACATTGCTATACAGCCAATCAATGCGGAAAGGTCTGCTAATAGCCTTATTGCCCATGCCTCTTGGTAGTATAGCTCAAAATACTTGGCAATAGCCGAACTAACTATCCAGATTAAGATTAAAAAGTAGATAAGATACTTGTTCATGTTCGTCTTTAAACTAACCTTGTACATGGCGCAATAAGCACCGAAGATGAAGTATGCCATCATATAGTATTTGTACATGTCTACTTCGAACAGTGTAACTATACTAGTATCAAAAAGCGCAGCGATGAACAGCGCAATAATGACGTAAAACTTCAGGTATTTAACAGTTAAATAGATGAATGGGGTAATCAATACATACAAAAGCAATTCCCTTATAAACCAGAAAGGATAATTAATGGGTTCCAACAACATATTCCAAAATTGTTCTGCAAGGGACATGTCATAAAGCGGATTAGGAAAGAAGGGTTGTAAAGCAGGAATTAGTTGAAGTATGTAGACAAAAGCAAACCAGAAAATACACCAAAATAGATATGGCTTTCCAAGAGTGTGCATCCTCTTGGTAATTTTAGTTTTAAACGCATTCCAGTCAAGATTTTTGTTTATATCAAAGCTCAAAAAAAACAGATAGCCCGAGATAAAGAAAAAAATGGGTATTATTATGTCGGAAAGACCGAATGAAATCCAATTTTGGATGAACCAAACATAATTATCTGCATTCTCCTCAAAGCTAATGTTATAGGAATGTGCAAAGACCACATAAAGCAATAGAAAAAAGGAAACAAGGGATATTTTAACACTTAATCTTTTATCCATTTCAAACCAGATTATCGATAAATACCTTACATTTTTTCTTTAGTGGCTCTGCAAGATTATGGTGCAACCCAAGGTTGGTTACCATTGTGTCCATGGTGATTTTTCCGTCCAATCCAAAATTAGAACTAAAGCCCCCATCCTCTTTAACATCGATTCTGTTGAAAAGTTCAGCAATTCCGTCGAATCTGCATGTATCCACAAAAGTGTTGAAAGCATTTAGAAAAATCACTGGAGTACCCATGGCTAAACAAGGTAGGGCACAGTGAATGCGGGATGTAATTACCAATCTTGCCCTGGCATATTTTTTTAGACATTCCTCGGCATATGTAAACTTTTCCTCATCAGTCTCTTTACCAATGGGCCGTATTTGGGTTACGTATTCGGCTTTGTCCAAAACTTCTTCGTCTACCACTCTTTTGAGTTGCTTTTGTATCTTGTTTAGACGAAGGATGTTACCATTGAGTACCGATTTTATCGTATGTTTTGGGGTAAGGAAAACTTTCTCAGCTGTTGGATAATTGTAAAAAGGATCAACAATATAGATTTTGTCGTTTCTTTCGGAATCTGGCACCGTATAATTGTCCAAAGTCAAGGTGAGGCAGCCTGTGAAGTAAGCATCAATTCCTTTGTCCTTAAGAATTTTGGCAGTGTACTTATCCCTGCATCCGATGGGCTCATACTTTTTTAGATAATTCACTCCCTTTTCATTCAACATAAATGGTGCTGCTGTGGAGTTCACATGAAACGAAACGAATAAGGGATCAATCTCATTAGCAGGAACCCAATTGCTATGGTTATGAGTAAACCAGCCGTTCATGATCAGTTTGATGTCATCACCGTCATATTCTGCTAGCTTCTCACGGTTAAGAAAACGGTCTACTTCTGGTAAAAACTGTCTAGCGGCCAAGCTTTGAACGTAGTCTCCTACGTTGTACTTTTCCCTTCCTTCTTCGTATGTTAATAATCCGTAGTCCATGGTGTTTTTTATGCTCTAAGTTTTTGATATATCTTGTATATAAACGGTAGCTTTTCCCGAAGAATCAACCTAGTCCGTTTTCTTTGTTTCACTTGTTGTTCATTCTTGTTAACGATGGAATCCAAATCAAGGTGTGCAAATCGTTCTAAATATTCTTTTTCCCTGTCATAATCATCTAGAACAAAAAACGCTCCTCCTTCCCGAGCCTTGTCCTGTAAACATGTCCATTGATATTTAATTCCAACAGTCATCACTGCATTTTCATTGAAATTGGAAAACAGCATTTCATAGAGATTATCGGGAACTACAAAACCATAATCTGCGGGATTGGCATTAGAAAGAATCAAACTTAATATGGTCCGTTGGCATTTATGGCAATGGTTGCAATTATGGCCACTTCTCTCCTCAGCAAAACAAACCCGAAGCTTTATATTTTCCTTGTTTTGGTCCACGAAGGCCACAACATTGTCGACCTTATCCGTTCGACGTTGATCATAGCCATCATGGGTGACCTTCGTATTGGCCCAACGCATGTTCTCATCTATTTTAGGGGAAGACCCCCAGCTATAGCTTACTTCGTAGGTTGCCGAGGCCGCAATACGGATGTCAGTAATACCAAATGTATAGCTTAATGGAGCAAGAACTCCTAAAAGTGCCATTCCATGTTGTATTCCTCCCCACCAGCCCAAATCGGTAAGCAAATCTACTCGATAGGTGTAGAATTCCCTTAGGTTGGATTCTACATAGAACAAACGACCGTGGTCGATGATCCGCTCCTCTGAGTTGAATTGTACGAACTTGTTCCATCTGTCGGTATCAGCAATTTCAACATCAGCGCCGTGTACGGATATGAGGTAAGGGTTTTTGTCAATATTTCGAATCAAGGAATCATAAGAATCCAATCCACCGCTAAAAAGTAAAGAGGTATTTGTTCCCTTTATTTCGTTCCGTATCAGGCTTTTGACGTGTAGTTCACTCTTTTTGACGTTATTGGGAAAAAATTCATGGAATTGTTTTTTAAGGATTTGCAATGACTCAAAGAATGTTTCGTCACATTCATCCATATAGACATCAAAGCCCACAAACCAACTCATGGGCATTACGTTGGACAAAAAAGGAATTACCTGCAAACCCAGAGGGGCCGTACTAATATTCCTATCATATTTAATATAGTAAGGATTGTCCAATCTGAAATACTTTTCAATATCCTTACTGACCTCGTAAGAATAATGTATTTCCCTTCCGTTTTCACTTCTAGAAACTTTATGTAAAGTGAGTTTGCCCATTCTAGACTCTTTTAAATTTTTTGGTTAAAGTTCGAAATGAGCTTTCAAACAGGTTTTTTTCATATGCGTTCAAACCTAAAAAGTACATGATGGCACCATAAGTTAAAGAGTACAGTACAGCTTTCACTACAAAGTTAAGCCAATCATGCCCTGGAATATAGTTTATGAACCAACCCATTACTAACGTTAAGAAGAAAGCAGGGAGTATTTTGTTCGCGAGTTCTTTAAAAAATCTGGGGATGTTGATTTTTATTACCTTATAATAATAAATGTTCATCACATTCTGTACGATTAGCCAGCCCGTCACCGAACCTGATATCATGCCAATTTCACCATAGGCTCTCGCAAGAAATACGCCTAAAGTAGTTCCCAAAATCAAAAAAGATAGGTAGATGATAGCTTTAAAACGTAGCTTGTTGCGGGCTTCCAAAATAGAGTTGCCAAATCCTTGTACCAGGGGTAGGGTATAAGCAAACATGATTATGAGTGCGATAACCCAAGAATTGTAGTAGGATTCGCCAACCCATAAAAAAACAAATTGCTTTCCGAACAACATGAACGCGCCCAAGATGAACATGAGAACTATGAAAGAAAGCCTACCAATCTTAATCATCATATCCGTAAGTTCTTTGCTCGAAGCGTTTGCCACGGTCATTTGAGTTGCCCGAGGCAGAAAAACTCCCGATATCGCAGTTGAAAATGCACCATAATAGGTTCCCAACATAACCCCCACGGCAAATACGGCAACAGCCGTTGTGTTGACAACGATTCCCAATACCATTTGCCCTACTTTCCATTGAAATTGGGAAACTAGAACAAAAACAAATATCCATACCGAATAGCTGAATATTTTTTTGGGAAGTTCCATACTACGCTCGTAAAGCTTAAATCGAACCTTCAGGTTTCTGAATACGTAAAATGCTATTACCCCGATAAGAATAAGATTCAGGGTGGCATCCAAAATTACAAGAGCGACCGCCTTTCCTCCCATAAAAAGGAGGCCTACTACCAATAACGACCTTACCACATACCTCAGCAGTTTTGCCGACTTTGGAAAGACAAATTTCTCATATCCGAAACAAATTCCTTCAAATGCCCCTGCCGGAAGACCAATAGCCAATGCAAATATTAATATGGCAAACATGATTTTGGCCTTTTCCAATTGTTCGGGCGTAAGAGAATCTGAAAAAATATTCTCAAGATTGAAGTAGCATATGGAACCAATCAAAAGAACTATGAGTGAAATGATAGAATAGATCAACATCGTGGTGGCCAGAAAATTCTCTTCCCCCTTTCTATCTTTCTCCGCTCGGTATTTGGCTACAAAGCGTACAATGGCATTTCCCAGACCGAAATCTAAAATGGAAATATAGCCGACGAAAGAACCAATAAGAGTATAGAGCCCAAACTCTTCATCACCGAGGCTTTTGATAATAAAAGGCGTCAACAGCAACCCTACAACATTTGTGACAACGATTGTAGTATAGTTTAATAAAGCACCCTTTTTTAACTGGCTCATTTTGCTTGCTAGAGTTCAGAAAAGCTTAAAATCTAAAGTCTGCCGTCCACACCTTCCTTGAGAATACCCTTCACGTCATATACCACCCCATCAGTTGAGAGGTATCTTTGTAAATCCAGTTCCATATATTTTTTATGGGCCACAGTGAGTACGATGGCATCAAAGCGTTCCTCGGGAAGGTTATTTGTTGTCTCTAACCCATATTCTTCAATCACCTCTTGGGGATTGGCCCATGGGTCATAAATTGTTACATCTGTTCCGAAGTCAATCATTTGTCTAATAACATCAACTGTTCTGGTATTACGAACATCTGGGCAATTCTCTTTAAAGGTGATGCCTAAAATCAATACTTTGGCTCCTTTAATACGCAAGTCCTTCTTGACCATTAGTTTAATGATTTCGGAGGCTACGTAATTTCCCATACTATCATTCAAACGTCTTCCCGCCAATATAATTTCTGGATGGTATCCAAATTCTTGAGCACGTTGTGCCAAATAATAAGGGTCAACCCCAATACAGTGTCCCCCAACAAGGCCTGGTTTAAAAGGAAGGAAATTCCATTTTGTTCCAGCTGCTTCAAGCACAGAATGGGTATCTATTTCCATAAGGTTAAAGATTTTCGCCAACTCATTGACAAATGCGATGTTTATATCCCGTTGGGAATTCTCAATAACCTTGGCCGCTTCCGCAACTTTTATTGTTGGTGCGAGATGAGTCCCGGCCTCAATCACCGAGGCATACAGTGCATCAATTTCTTTTCCAATTTCCGCTGTTGACCCTGAGGTTACCTTCAAAATCTTTTCAACAGTATGTTCCTTATCGCCTGGATTGATTCTCTCTGGGGAATAACCTGCAAAAAAATCTTCGTTGAACCTTAATCCACTTGTTTGCTCCAGTATAGGAACGCATTCCTCTTCGGTAACTCCTGGATATACGGTGGATTCGTAAATTACAATATCTCCTTTTTTCAACACTTTGCCGACAGTTTCACTTGCCTTATAAAGCGGAGTAAGGTCTGGACGGTTGTTTTTATCAACGGGTGTTGGGACTGTTATTACATAAACGTCCGCTTTCTCTATATCTTCCACCTGATGCGTACAAAACAAGCCTTTATCTTCGGGAATACCTTGACTTAAAACGGCTTGTAGAACACTGTCCTCTACTTCAAGAGTGCTGTCCCGCCCCGATTGAAGTTCAAGAACACGTTCTTTGTTGATATCAAATCCTATAACGGGATATTTTGTTGCGAACAATCGGGCCAAAGGTAGCCCTACGTAACCAAGTCCTATAATAGCAATTGTGCGATTCATAACGTAAATAAGTATATCAAAAGTTATAGGGGGATTTTGTTTATTGTTTTGGCAATCGAGGGAATGAGAAAAAACATCAATTTTCTTTTAGGTTTTCCCAATACCATTTTACTGCTTCTTTAAGGCCTGATTTTATATCCCATTTGGGATTGTAGCCCAATAAGGTCTTTGCTTTTTCAACAGAGGCTAAAGAATGTGGAATATCTCCTGCTCTTTGGGGACCATGAAGAATGGGAACATCCTTTATTTTCTCATCAAATTCTGCTAAATAGATTTTAAGTAAATCTGTAAGTTCAAGCAAGGTGGTCCGTTCTCCAAAAGCAACATTGTAAATTTGGTTTGTAGCTTCGGTAGAATTGGCCATCATTGCCCTAATGTTGATTTCCACAACATTATCTATATATGTAAAATCGCGAGAAAAACTCCCGTCACCATTGATTGTAGGTGACTGTTTTTTCATCAAGGCCATTACAAATTTTGGAATTACCGCAGCATAAGCCCCGTTAGGGTCTTGCTTTCTACCAAATACATTGAAATACCTTAATCCGATGGTCTCTAGGCCGTAGGTATCAGAAAAAATACCCGCATAAAGCTCGTTGACGTACTTTGTAATGGCGTATGGAGAAAGGGGCCTGCCGATTTTATCTTCAACTTTTGGCATTTTTTTAGAATCTCCATAAGTGGAAGAACTTGCGGCATACACAAAGCGCTTTACCTTGTGGTCCCTTGATGCTACCAACATGTTCAGGAAACCTGAAATGTTTACTTCATT
>NZ_JANQIH010000150.1 GCF_028282265.1 Allomuricauda sp. | reverse complement strand
AAAATTCCAAGTTCATTCATATACTGGGAATTGCTGATATAGGTACGTATTCCATAAATGACCCTTCAGTCAAGACAAGTGGTAAAATAGCATTTTGGTGGATACCACTCCAAAAATCACCTACGATGGATTCCTTGACCAATAATGGACACGTGTTGCAGATGAAATTTTGGGCTTCGAACAAAACCATTGCGGAAGCTTACAAAACTCATGGGCTTGATTGCGAAATCGCTGAAATAAATACCGAATATGGGAAATCCAGTGTGGTATTTGAAATAAATGCGATCGATATGCATCTCAAAGTCACATTGAAGAATCCGGAATCCAAACCAGAACCTATAAGTTATGAATTGCCGGCGTATACAAAAATCTGGACGCAAAATTCGGATTTAAACGCATATCAACTTATCACCTATTACGACCATATGATTCAGCATTTTAAGACCATTGATTTGGCATTGCCAAGTGAAAATAAAAACAGGCTTTTAGAAGAACTAAAAAAATCGAGTAAGCATTCCCTAAAGGGAACACTACAATCCAATTGGAAGGCAAAATTTGCCTTTTATTCATACTGAACCAAAAGACTGTAATAGAAGACCATAGTTTTTGGAAAATTTGACACGCTTACAAATTATAAAACATAACCTCGGTAACTTTTAAGAGTTTTTTTGGGTAGTTTTGGGATTCTTTCAAAAAAAATAAAGTCCTGATAATCAGGACTTTAAAATGTTAAAATTATATAAGAGTCGGGATGACTGATTTCAAAACCGACATATAACTCTTTTAAAACCAAAAAGTTACCCTAATTTTAACAATTAAGGTAACCGTATAGGTAACTTTCGCGGCGAAGCGACTTGTACCGATTTGGTAAATGTAAAGAAAACTTCTGAAACCAAAATGCATCAAATTGAATCAAATTATATTTTTTTAATTTCTGTGAAAACAGCTTATTTGGAGTAAGATGGATAATCTGTTCGCATGCCAAGATGGTCTTTTAAAAGGTCTATTGTCAAAACTTCTAAAAAAGACCAAAAATGGGACTAACGTCTTCAGAGAAGATTCAATTCAGAAGGTCGTCCTTTAAAACGGCCGTTTAACAGTACGCCCATAATCGGTCAGAAACGGCATTATGCGGGCAATCATTTAGAAGACGTAAAGAACTTTGGGGCCAAGGGACATCAACCCTTAAAAAATAAAGTAGGGTCATTTACGTTCTAGTTGTTACTTATACCAATAATCAAATCCGACAATTGTTATGAAACTTACAAAGTTTTTCTTTCTGATTTTTACCGTTGTTGCTTCCACTGCCTTTGTTGGCTGCAGCAATGACGATGATGATACCTTTGCAAGGGTATCCATCAACGGAACAGAGCTGACAGCCACTCCATCTGATTTTGTTGTTGGAGACCGTTCGGATTTTAATGGTGATATTGATGCAAGCTTTACAGGCAATGGTGGTTCTGCTATTCGAGTGTTCAGCTGGAATAATAACCTTACCACTGCCGATTATAATGCTGACATAACAGCCACGTCAGAAGGAAGTTTTCAAATAACTGTCCGAGATGCCGATGCCGCTGTTGTACTGGATAGAACAATTCAAGGTGGTGCAGAGCCTGACAGCATTGATGGCGTAACTTCCGCAGGTGTTTCAGGAATATGGACCGTGACCATTGAGGTTTCCAATTTTAGTGGTGACGGTAGTTTCTCTCTGAGCGAAGGAAACTGATTTCTAAAGTTTTAAAATATTTATAAGCCCCAATACAGGGGCTTTTTTTGCTATAATATTTTCTTCCGCTTAAGAATTTTGAGAACCAAATATAAGATGCTGGATAAAAATGCCGCAAAGAACCATACACTCAGTTCAAAAAAAGCAATCCCATGCTCGACTGCGTCACCTGACCACTCGAAAACCCATATCAAGATAAAAATAGCGACAAAACCATTTTTCTCTTTTTTCAAGACTTTTTTCCAATTGAAGGGATATTTTGCCTGCTGATAGCTCTTGATTTTAGGAACAAAAGCAGGCGTCCTACAAGACCATTCCGTGTAATCTTGTTTGAATTTATCTATCAAGTACATCTCCTCGGCATACATAATTCGTTCATAATACAGGGTATAAAGCAGAACAAACGCAATGATGAACCATAAATTTTGAACGAGCATGGCTATGCCCAACCACATAAAGAAATTGCCTAGATATAAAGGATGCCTTACCAAAGAATACATACCGGTGGTGTTGAGTTCATCCGCAACCTGCCCTTGCCTTGTATTCCTGCCACTCGTGTTGGCCGGGGTGTGACCCACGGTCTTCACTCGTATGAAAAAGCCCAAAAGACAAACAATCAGGCAAATGAACTCCCAATAATCCATAAGGGTATTTTCACTGCCTTTAGTTTCATAGTATTCACCGTGGAGCGATACTGCCAATCCAATAGATAGGAATATCAGAGGAAGATAACTACGGTTGCGGAATAAATAATTCCCTTGGTTTCGAAATTCTGTTTTCAGTGCCATATTCGGTCAAAATTTGTAGATGAAGCCCAATGCAAATTGATTCCCGGAACCACTAAAGGTGAGTTCAAAACGCTCCCTTTGGTAAGGGGTGGTAAAAAGATAGCTGCTTCCTATTCCCACCAGGGCTCCCCCTAGAACGTCCAACAGGTCGTGACGGTCATTGATTCCCTCAATACGGCTGTAGGCGACAAATGAGGCAATCACATAGGCCGGAACCCCATAGCCCCAGCCGTATCGCCGTTGGATAAAGGAAGCGCCTTGGAAGGCGAAAGAGGTATGGCCCGACGGAAAGGCCATACCATCCAGTGCCCCTTCGGGCCTTGGTTTGTCCAACGTGTATTTCAACAGGTACGTAAGGGTTAGGTTTGCCCCCATTCCCTTTAATAACTGCCATGCCCCCTGTTCGTCATTTTTGACGGCCACCAATAGCAGGGATGCTGCTACCGGAACAAACTGTCCGATGTCCCCGGCGTGTTCCAATGCTCGCTCTGCCCTTACTTCCATAGGGGAATCGTCCACTACCTGTGCCACAAGCCCATTTTTCAAAAAAGCAAGGATACAGACCGAAATGATCAAGATTTTGCGCATCGTTCGTATTTTAAAACTGATAGTTGAATCCAAGCAAAAAGCCTTCATTACCACTAGTAAGCGTAAGTTGGATGTTGGGTTTTTCGCGGGGTGTGGTAAAAAGATAGGTGCTTCCCGTACCAATGAGGGCACCGGCAAGAACGTCCAATATATCATGCTTATCCGCATTTATCCGGCTGTACCCTGTAAATCCAGCCAGGGCATAAGCAGGTATTCCGTATTCCCATCCGTAACGTCTTTGGATGAAAGCTGCACTTTGAAATGTGGTTGAAGTATGGCCAGATGGGAAGGCATTATTGTTTTCCCCATTGGGTCTGGGTTCGTTGATGACAAGCTTTAGACCAAAGGTCACCGCTTGGTTCAGGGCAAAGCCCTTACCGAACCGTACCGCACCCTCATGGTCCCCTAAAACCAAAGTAGTGCCTAAGGCCAATGTCGGCAGACCAAATAAAAGTACATCCCCCGCGGTTTCGACCGCTTTGGTCTGCCCGATTACTGTGAAGGTTACAAAGAAACATAAGGGAATAAGACGTCCTACAAAAACTTTTTTCATGTCCGATCAAAAAAATGTTGGTGTAGATGTGTGCAGGAGAGAGTGTTTTTAATAACACCAAAAATGCAAGTGGAATCTAAAAAGAATTTAAAGGGATTCTAAAGGAAATCTAAAGATGGACAATTAGAAAATGACCTTGAATACGTGATGATTTTCTTTGAATATATATGAGGCATCAAACCCGTAATGATCACATATCTTTTTGACAATGGACAACCCAAAGCCATTAGATTTGGGATGCTTGCCCTCTTTGTAAAATCGGTCGAATAGCTTTTCGGGGTTCCTCAAGGTCTTTTTCCCATAGTTGCCTATCGCGAGTTCATTATGCAAAATATGAATGAAAATCGGTTTGTCACCATCACCATACTTCACCGCATTTGTCAATAGGTTGTTCAACAGCGCATGGGCTAGATTGGCGTTCATCATTAAGCTTTTTGGTCTTTTTTTGACGCTCAGTTGAAACTCTTGAGATGTAAGGGTGGAAAAATTCTCGATTTTCTCTTTCAACAGCCGCGTCAGATTTATTGGCTCCTGTTCGGGAAATTGATGGTTATCTATTTTGGCCAATAAAATAAGATTGGCATTGAGCTGTGACAGTCTTTTGATTTCTTTTTGTATCGCTGTGAGTTCCCCATATTGTGTGGAATTGATATCGTTCTGATTGATAATATTTTCAACCTTGGCCTGTATGATGGCCAACGGTGTTTGCGTTTCGTGGGACATATCGGCAGTGAACTGTTTTAGGTTTCTATAATCTACCTTGAGTTTATTGGTTATCTCCACAAGTTCTTGGTTCAATTCTTGAAACTCTTGGATATTGCTTTCAGGAAAAATCAAAGGTTCATCAGATTGAAGGCTAAAGGATTTTAACCGTGTCAAGCTCCCAAAGAATGGTTCCCATAGTTTCCTATTCCTTTTCTTGTTCAGAAAAAACAAAACAAAAAATGCCCCAGCTAGAATGGAGATGAAGGAAGCAACTATCGGTTCGAGAACATCATCTGACTCTATCACGTGACTCCTTACAATAACATGGTATATCTTTTCATCCAGTTCAACTGTCGAAGTCAGTTCCCTGAACAACTCAGGTTCGTTCTCAAAAGGGTCATAGAGCATGGTATCCCGGAATGATTTCTCCAACCTCCTGTCAGACGTTCCAATCTCCATCAACGGGGGTATGGAAGTGACCTGCCTGCCTTCCTCCAATTCGGCAATGACGAAGGCAGTCCTTGATTCCAACTGTTCTTCAAGTTCTTCATCGAGCAGATAGCGTGTGTAAAAAAAAAGGGCCAGACCTGTAAGTATACATAGGACAACGGACAGCAATAGAAAATCCCAAGAAGTCCTCTGCAATAGTTTATATGTCCGTTTTTTTCTGAGCACTAATCGGCAATGAATTTATAGCCACTTCCGTAAGCTGTTTTGATATACTTTGCCGTCTCCTTTGAAAGCTTCTTCCTGAGATTGTTTATATGTACGTAGACAAAATCGAAATTATCCAGTAGGTCGCTGCTGTCACCCCATAGATGTTCGGCTATAATCTCTTTGGACAGGACACGCCCTTGGTTGACCACAAAGAACAGCAACAGGTCGTATTCCTTTCGTGTCAAGGCAATCGATATATCGTTAACGTAAACTGTGCGGGAGCGTGTATCAATTCGTATTTCGTTGAACCGCACCTGTTCGTCACCACCAAATTTCCCCCTTCGAAGGACAGCTTTGATCCTGGAGTTTAGTTCGGCCAAGTGAAAGGGTTTGGTCATATAATCATCTGCCCCTAGATCCAGCCCTTCAAGTTTGTCCTCCAATGAACTATTGGCCGAAATAATGATTATCCCGGCCTGTGCCTTTTTCCTCTTTAACCGGCGTAATATATCAAGACCGGAACCATCATCCAAATTGATGTCGAGCAAGACAATATCATAGTCGTAAATTGCCACTTTGTCTTGGGCTTCCCCATATTCGGAAACTACCTCGCACAAGTTCCCGTCCCTTTCCAAAAAGAGGGCGATTGATTGCTGTAGCGCAATTTCATCTTCCACTATCAATATTTTCATTTCACTACAATCTACTCAAAATTCGAAAAGAAATCTAAAGTGACTTTAAAGTAGATGGGATGCAAACCATCAATCACCATTGGTTTTGGTGTTTTAGTATGGATTGAAATTGAATTCGCATCGGTGTAGATAAAGAAAATAAAATTCTGGCTGCTAGGGCAGCAAAGTGGCAAATGAATCTTTATACAAAAGTTAAGTAATCTTCTAAATTGAACAATTTTCGGGAATCCTCCCCATTTAATAAATACTAGCCAGTTTATGGAACGTGTTCTCGGTATTCTTGAAATTCGTCCGAAAATTTGATTTCTTCTTGTCCATCCCTGAGTTCTACGTTATCTATCAGTCCCATTCCATTGAAGAAATAGCTTATTTCCATGATTTCATCAATGGGAGTCTTGTACGAAGTCGAAAGAACTTCTGAGCCGTTCACTGCTATATGGACATTTTTGTCAACCGTACGGATTTCAAACTCGTTCCATTGGTACATGTTGGTGGTCAGTTTGGTAAGGTCTTGGGTTTTCCCATCGTGAAATTTGTCTCCAATCCTTTGGGAGAGTTCGCTACCACAGCCTTTGTTTCCTATCATGATCCAATAGTACCCATTGGTTCCTTGAAGGTGGATGTTCATGATAGGACAGTCTACATTCTCCAGTGAATCCATCTTAAAAGAAGCCTGGTAAGTTAGATTATCCCCATCGACACCAAAATGCTTTACATGGTAATAGGCCAATTGAAAGTTCCTGTTCACATCAATACCTTTACTTCCTAAGGTTTCTGCATCGATGCCCAAATAGTCCTTTCTTAGCCACAGGTCTTTGTCAAAGGTCACGATGTTGGACATGGGTTGCCTTGCTGCAATAAACCAATTCTTGTAGGTTATATGCACGGGCATTTCCTTTATAACTTCTTCATCGGCGATAAGTTTTGCGGTGAAGTAACCGGGAACGTAGTAAATATCGGTCCGTTCCCTTGCTCCCTTGAAAATCTCCACCCTCCTTGACCTATCCCAACTTTGTTGAAGGAAAAAACGGTCCGCATCGATTGCTTCGATGTCATATTGGAATACCACAGTATTCGGCAATTGGTTTTCAAGGGTCTTTGTATGGCCAAAGGAGACCTCGGTGACTTCAGTCTTCTTTGACTGCCCTTTTTGGATTGCCGTTGCGCCACCGATTAGAATCAAGACCGTTGGAATCACCAATAACAACCCGATGGCTATCTTTCGATAACTCTTTTTTTGACCAACTGAGATTTTTTTGAATGAGCCGGCTTTTTTTGCATTTAGATTTGTAATGGATGCGGATTTAAGGTGCTGCCAGTTCTTGTCAAATGCCACTGTCGAGAGGGCATCCAGAGTTGATATATGGGGAAGACGTTGATAATCATTGGACCAGATTCTTTTTAAAGTGGAAACGCTCAACCTACAACCCGTTTTCTCCTCAATAAAAAAAGATAGAAATTCAAAGTCTTTCTGCGACCATGCCTTTGTTTCCACAAGGTTGGCTTCTGTAGCAATCTTCTTTTTGACTTTTTCTAAAAGAGTACTATCAAATGGCTCCATTCAACTGATTTTTAATGTATTATCATTTCAAATAAAAAATGAACAGAAAATGGTCGGAAATTGGTCATGGAAAAAAACATAGAAAGGGTAGTTTGCCTTGGTTATTTAAAAGATAATCAAAAACTGAACCTGTTACACTTATGATCTATTTATGACCATTGAAAACATGGCTTCTAAAGCTAAAAATCAAGAATCGAACCTTCAAGTTTTTTTGTAACCTAATTAAAAACCAACATGCATAAAATCATAACCGTAATCCTTTCACTACTCGCCATTCTAGGTTGTGCTGACAAAAAGAAAAGCAAAGAGGCAGATCAAAAGACAACTGTTACGAATGAAAAGTTTAAAAAACTGTCAAAGGACATACCAAAATGGATGGACGAGCACGACGTACCCAGTATTGCGGTTTCGGTCATAGAAGAAGGGGAAATCGTTTGGTCGGATGTTTATGGTCTTCAAAATGCCAACACCATGGCTACGGATAGCACGCTGTACGAAAGCGCTTCCATCGCCAAACCACTGACCACGGAAATATTTCTGCGCTTGGCCACTATGGGCAACGTATCATTGGATGAACCTATGGCAACCCATTGGGTCGACCCCGATATTGCAGATGACCCCCGTGCCCAACTACTGACCCCCCGACATGTATTGACCCATCAAACCGGTTTTAAGAATTGGCGGAGGATGACGGGTGGCAAACTTCGGTTTGTACGGGACCCAGGTTTGGAGATGGGTTATTCAGGTGAGGGCTTTCAATACCTGGCCCGCTTTATGGAGGAAAAGCTGGACCGATCCTTCAACGATATCGCAAATGATGTACTCTTTGGTCCAGAAGGAATGGAAAACTCTGCGGTGGAAGACCAAGACTGGTATGCGGGAAGACTGGCATGGCCCTATTTTCCTGAGGGCAAATGGATGGAACCCTTTCCCTTGAAGAAGGCGTTCATCGGGGCAGGTGGCCTGCGCACAACAACCGAAGATTACGCCAAATTTATTTTGAGCATTATGTATGGGGATAAGGTAAGTAAGGATTTAAGAAAGGAACAATTTGAGATTTCCTTGAACCAGAACGAAAGGTGCCTGGAATCGGCCACCGTTCCCGAGGCATGTCCAAATCAACTTGGTTTCGGCCTAGGATGGTATGTGTATCCGTTCGAAGACGAAACGGTTATCGCCCATACAGGGGCCAATATGGGCGAACGGACGCTCGCCGTATTCAACCCAAAAAGAAAATCAGGTTTGGTCGTAATGTCAAATAGTTACAACGGCAACCCGGTCATCTATAAAATCGCCCAGGCTGTTGGGGTACACCAAGGGTTCATCGATATCGAAAAGCCAAAGCAAGAACAATAATTGAACTTTTGAACAAAAAGAAAATGAAAACAATATCCATTGCATGTCTATTAGCAATATTCTCCTTAATGCCATTATGGGGACAAAAAGGGGAAAAAATCGTACTTATGGATTTGGCCCATGGCCAGCGCATGTGGAACGACCCAAAACAACCTGTCCCGAATATAGGTTTTCCAGACAGCACGCGGATTCAGTACATGAACGAAGAGCTTTCCAAAACACTAAAACCCTATAATGCAAAGGTAGTATTTCTTAAAGCTGGAATTACCTATAATGACCTAAAACGAGGAAACCTCTTGGTCTTACATGTTCCATCTCTGCCTTACTCCAAAAAAGAAGTAAAGAACATCAAAAAGTATTTAAATAAAGGAGGATCCCTGCTTTTGGTGATGGAAGCCGACTATTGGACCGACCTTGAAAAGACCAATGTCAATAAAATCATAGAGAATCATGGCATCCAATATGGTGCGCAAAGCCGGGATACCCTAGTGGGGGGATATACAAAAAAAAGTGTCATCACTCCTCGGGAACTAAATGTCACTTACGAGTTGGGACGTTCCATTGAGGGTGGGACACCATTCGCTTTCAATAATCAGACCGATGAAGCCTTCGGGGTCTACAAAAATCTGCAAAACGAATCTAGGATTGTCGTACTGGGCGATGCAATGTGTTCCCTGTACATGACGGAATGGAAAGGTGTCGAAGACTATAGGTGCCATGAGTTTATGGATGGCATCTACAAATGGCTTTTACAGAATTAAGTTGTTAAATCGGATAGACATTTAGTCCAAGTGTTGTAAAACCAACATTTTGAGGGAATCTGCTCCTTCTTCTCAATCCGTCCCATTAAACAGCCGTTTTATTAGCCGAAAATTCCACATACAAATTTACGCAGTCAAATGATTGCATTTTGTATATTTGCAGTCAAATGACTGCATGATGAAACTAAGAAGAGATGTATTTCAGGCAATAGCAGATCCGACCAGAAGAACAATCATATCACTGGTGGCGTTACAAGCAATGACTCCTGGCGCAATTGCTGGAGAATTTGATTTTTCGAGGCAAACGATATCAAAGCACATTCAGATACTGACCGAGTGTGAAATATTGAAGCAGGAACAAACGGGAAGAGAGATATACTATCATCTAAATCCTGAAAAGTTGAAAACCATTGCAGACTTCATTGAACCTTATCGTAAGATGTGGGATGAACGTTTTGACAAACTAGAGGCTATTATGAAAGACCAACCTAAGAGTACATAGTATGGAGCAAAAAACAAAAGTATTAGCCGAAGAAGGAAAACAAGAGATACGGATTTCACGAATGTTTGAATTGCCTTTGGAATCTCTTTTCAAGGCCTATGTTGACCCTGAAATTGTAGAACAATGGATGGGTACGAAAGTCATAAAGTTAGAGTGCAAAACACATGGAAGCTATCACTTTGAAACCACCGACCCAAAAGGAAACAAACATGGCTTTAACGGGACTATCCATGAATTTGAGCCTAATAGAAAAATCACTAGGACCTTTAAAATGGAAAACACTACGTTTCCTGTACAATTGGAGTTTCTCGAATTTCAAGATATCAACGCAAATAACAGCAAGCTTGAAATGCTTATCATCTTTAAATCTATTTCCCATAGGGACAACCTGTTAAAGCTTCCGTTTGGATTTGGTCTCAATATGGCACATAACAAGCTCGAAGAGCTACTTTCCAAATAACAACTATTTGACATGAAAAAAGGGAATAAAATAGTATACTGGGTAGCCACTCTATGGCTCTCTTTGGGGATGGTCTCCACCGGAATCGTTCAATTGATACCGTTGGATGAGGAGACAGAAAAAATGACCCAATTAGGTTACCCCATGTACTTCCTTACAATAATCGGTATCTGGAAATTATTGGGCGTGATTGCCGTATTAGTACCAAAACTTCCCTTGGTAAAAGAATGGGCCTATGCAGGTTTTACCTTTCTAATGTCGGGGGCAATCTTTTCCCATCTAGCGGTAAATGATGAATTGGCAGAGTATTTTGGTGCAACATTGATTCTAATCTTAACTGCCTTATCGTGGCATTTCAGACCTCAAAATAGAAAAATAATACAACCATAAAATATGGACAAAAGAGTAAACGTGTTTCTAAAACGTGCGAAGCAATGGAAAGAAGAAATGGAATTGCTTCGGGAAATCGTAATGGAATGCGACCTGGAAGAAGATTATAAATGGATGCACCCCTGTTACACCAACAATGGTAATAACATTGTTCTAATACACGGCTTCAAAGAATATTGTGCCCTACTATTCCACAAGGGAGCCTTAATAAAGGATAAAAAGGGTATTCTGGTGCAACAGACAAAAAACACCCAGGTTGCCCGACAAATGCGATTTACCACAATTGAGGAAATCCAAAAGCTTAAGAATACCATTAAGGAATATATCAAGGAAGCCATTCAAAATGAAAAAGATGGAAAGGAAGTTAAGCTTAAGAAAACTTCCGAATACGAAACGCCCGAAGAATTGTTGGTAGCTTTTGAAGATGATGCAGAATTCAAGAAGGCATTCCACAAGTTGACACCAGGAAGGCAAAGAGGCTATTTGCTGCACTTTTCAAGTGCTAAGCATTCAAATACCAGAGCTTCGAGAATTGAAAAAGCAAAATCAAGAATCTATGAAGGCAAGGGATACAATGAAAGATAGCCTTGTGCACAAACCACTCTTTCCTTTATAAAAGGGAGCATTAATTACGTTATTGATGGTACGCTATATTTCTTCTGATATTGAAGTGGCGACATACTTGTCACTTTTCGAAACACATCCCTAAAGGCCTTGGCGTTGTTATATCCGACTTCGTACATGACTTCGTTGACTGTTTTCCTACCTTTTTCAAGTTCTTTTTTGGCCGCTTCGATTTTTACCCTTTGTAAATATTCCAGTACTGTATTGGAAGTGGCATTTTTGAAACGACGCTCAAAAGTCCTACGACTTAAGGCAATATCTTCACAAAGGTCATTGACCGAAATCTTATCCTTGTAGTTCTGCTCGATATATTCCTGTGCTTTGAGCACCATTTCGTCCTTATGGTTCTTTTGGCCAGAGAACACCATAAAAGGAGACTGACTGCCTCGTTCAATATCAATCATAAAACCTTTGGCCGCCATCACTGCTGTTTCCCTACCAGCATACTTTTCAATAAGATAAATGACCAAATTGGTAAAGGCATAGGCACCCCCACTGGTATAGATTCCATCCGAGTCGGTTACAATCCGCTCATCGGTCAGTATGGCCTTGGGAAAGTGTTCTTTGAAGACATTGGCAAACTGCCAATGGGTTGAACAAGGTTTTCCATCCAACAATCCCGTGGCCGCCAAAAAAAAGGAGGATACGCATAGGCTGACCACCTCTGCACCATCTTTATAATGCTCCACAATCCAAGGCATGAACTCCCTGTTTCTTTCCAGGACGATTTCAAAATCATCATGTATGGCCGGTATGATGATAAGGTCGGTCCTTTTGATATCCTGAATACTAATTTCCGGTCTCGTTGCAAAAAGGCCTCCATTTTTGTCCGCTTTCTTATCCAGTCCTACCAACTGGATTTGAAACAGTGGATCCCTGCTTGTTTCTTTATAGAATTCGTTTACCCAAGTTAGCATTTGATGGGTTCCAGCAACATTGACCACACTGACGTGGCCCTTCGGAATCAAAATGGATATGTGCTTCATCACTGATTTTTTTGATGCTTAAATATAACTGAAATGAATGCCGCAATCAACCCGTCAAATTGACGGAATCATAATGTTTGATTCCCGTTTTAGTCCACTATCTTTATAGCAACCCTTTGAACAACAAACCAATAGAAAATGAAGTCAATCTGGCTGAACCTACCCGTAAACGACCTTCAAAAGTCCAAACAGTTTTTTAGGAACATCGGTTTTCGCGAAAACCCAATGCACAAAAATGCAGAACATTTAGGTAGTTTTTTTATTGGGGAACATGATTTTGTACTGATGCTGTTTCCGAAGGAGCAAATGGGTCAATGGCTTAATAAGGATCTCACGGATACCGAAAAAAGTAATGAAATGCTCATCAATATCGATGCCCAAAGCATGGAAGAGGTGGATAGTTTCGTAATAAGGGTCAAAAAAGCAGGAGGTACTATTTATCAATCCCCCCAAGAAGTGGATGGCTGGATGTACCTGTTCAGTTTTGCCGACCCCGATGGACATTGCTGGAATATGATATATATGGATATAGGTAAAATGCCCAAAGCATAAAATCGGTTATCTTTTTGGATACTTATGATCACTTTTGAAAACCTTTATATATCAGAATATTAACCAATAAAATTCTATCAGAAATGGAAGACAACAAACCGACCTCGAAAGTACGCCTTTGGATATCGTATATCCTACAAGGGCTTATTTCAATCATGTTCTTAATGGGGTCTGTAATGAACCTATTACAGACCGAGCAGGCTGTGGCCGGAGCCACGGCCTTGGGTTACCCGGAAAGCTCGGTGGTATATCTTGGTTTAATCCTATTAATAGGCACTGTGCTATATATCATCCCACAGACCTCAGGCTTTGGCGCGGTTATTCTCACAGGCTGGCTCGGTGGTGCCGTGGCTACCCATCTCATTCATGGGGATTCGGCTTTTGAAATCTTATTCCCCGTACTTTTCGGTATTGTACTTTGGCTAGCCATATGGTTACGGCAGGGCAAGGTACAAGTATTCGCCTCATTTAATAAGTAATGAAAATAATGCTGGAAGAATTAAAGAATAGTCTTTGGAAACAGTTTGGAGCCAGTATTGATATGCTTATAAATGCACTCAATGCCTGCCCAGACACCCTATATCAGAACAATAAGCGGCTTTTCTACACAGCCTACCACGTAACCGTTTTTCTGGACTATTACCTGACCATTCCCCCAACGGATTTTAAACCACAACTGCCTTTTACCATTATTGAAAAAGAAGCCATACCAAAAGAGGCACTGGATGATGTTTTGCCTAATCAGCACTACCCAAAAGAACAGCTTTTGGAATATATCCAAACTAGCAAGAAGAAATGCCATGATGTAATTATGGGTATTAAGGAAACTGGGAATCCACGGTTTGTTGAGGATGTTGAAGTTGGTAAAATGGATTACTCCCTTATTGAAATATTGCTCAATAACCTGCGGCATGTTCAGCATCACACAGCACAATTGAATACATTGTTAAGAAATCAAGGACTTGAGCCCCCAAAATGGGTGGCAAGGGTAAGTCAAACATAAAGAACAACTAAAAACCAATGGACATGAAAGTAAATCCCTATCTTAATTTTGACGGTAATGCTGAGGAAGCCTTCCTTTTCTATAAATCCGTTTTCGGAGGTGAATTCATTTCCCATATGAAAATGAGCGATGCACCTGATACCAATAAGCTGCCGGAAAATGAGAAAAACCGTACCATGCATATCTCCTTGCGTATAGGTAAAGATACCATCTTAATGGCCTCAGATATTTTACCTTCCGTAGGGCACAAACTGAATTTGGGGAATAACAGTTATATCTCACTTCACCCTGATTCCAAAGAAGAAGCGAATAGGCTCTTTAACGGACTTTCTAAAGGCGGTGAAATTGAAATGCCCATGGAAGACCAATTTTGGGGTGATTATTTTGGCTGTTTTACCGATAAGTTCGGGATACTATGGATGGTGAATTTTAATCCCGATTTCTAGAATTAATCGAATGACATTGGAAATCACTACATACCATAACGCACAATCAGCCGACAATCGATTGATATGTGAGAAACTGGAGCAGATTATACGCCAGTTCTTACCGGAAGCCAATGCCAAAATCTGGCATAGGCACCCAGTTTGGTTTCTGGATGAAAATCCCACTGTGGGCTATAGCAAACAGAAACCCGGGATACGTTTAATGTTCTGGAGCGGGGCCAGTTTTGATGAAGAAGACCTTAATGTTGTGGGTAAAAAATATAAAGATGCCTCCATCTTTTATACGGATGCTGCTCAAATCGACGAGAAAGCCCTTCAACGATGGCTAGAAAAAGCCCGGGAAATACAATGGGATTATAAAAACATCTACAAGCGCAAAGGAGAATTGATTCGATTAAAGTAAACATATGGAATCAAAATTTAAACCAGACGGATATAATTGCATCTCTCCCTATTTTATTGTGGATGACCCACAAAAGTTCATCGATTTTCTGAAAACAGTCTTTGATGGAGAATTAACTCGATTCTTCAAAAAAGACGATGGACAAATCAACCATGCCGAAGTCAAAATTATGGACTCTATTATCATGTTGAGCGGTACAACAGAGGATTATCCTACAAATAATCTTTTGCTTCACGTTTATGTTCCTGATGTAGACCATGTCTATGAAAAGGCCTTGAAAGTAGGTTGCCAGGGCATCGAAGCCCCTAAGGTTAAGGACGATGACCCTGACAAAAGAGGAATGTTCCAGGATTATACGGGAAACAAATGGGCTATTGGAACGCAAATAATAATCGACGAATAAAAGTTTAATCTAACCTAGTAACTATGAAAAAACTAACATATTCAGCAATTATCAACAAAACGAAGGACTTTGTGTTTGATAAATTAACTGATAAATCAGTATATCCGAAATGGGCAAAAGCCTGGGGGGATGGTATGACCTACGTTGGCGAATGGAAAAAAGGAGGGTACATGTCATATTTTGACAATAGTCAAGGTGGAACAAAAGTCATATTTGAAGATTTAAAACCCAATGAATACATAAAGGCCAAACACATAGCCATGGTAAATCCAGATAACGTTGAAGTCGAGTTAACGGACGATATGATGAAAAAATGGATTGGTTCTTTGGAGGAATATTATTTAAATGAAGAGGGCAGCGATATAACAAAACTTGAGATTGTTATGACCGTTGACGAAGCTTTCCAAGATATGTTCGATACCACATGGCCAAAGGCTTTGAACTATTTTAAGGAAGTATGCGAATCATATTCTTAATGAACCATGAACCCAGTAGTACACTTCGAGTTTCCCTATAAAAATGGGGAAAGAATATCGAAATTTTACAAGACCGTTTTTGGATGGGAATTGAGCCCTTTGGGAAAGGAATTTGGCAATTATATCTTGGCCACGACGGCAAAGACCGATGCCAAACCGGGTACACCTGCAGGTGCCATAAACGGAGGATTCTTTCCCATAAAGCCCGATTTACCAGGGCAATACCCCTCCGTGGTGATTGGTGTTGGTGACATTGAGGAATCCATGAAATCCATAAACCTACATGGTGGAGAGGTTTTGGGTGAACCGCATAACATCCCAAATTTTGGATTATACGTCGCCTTCTTTGACACTGAAGGTAATAGAATTAGTATTATTCAGCCAATTGGAATGCAACTAACTTAAAAAACAGATGACACAAATTGACCCGATCATAGCCGTGAAAAATGTTGAAGCCAGCGCCAAGTGGTATGAGGCTGTCTTTGGATATAGCAGAAAACATGGAGGGGATGAGTTTGCTGTATTGGTAGACAGGAACGACAAAATCATGCTTTGCCTACATAAGTGGGGAGCACACCAGCATCCCACTATGGTAAATCCGAATATCACACCTGGAAATGGACTCATCTTGTATTTCCGGACGGAAAGCATGGAAGAGGTACGAAAAAATGTTGAGCGGATGAGCCATCCGGTTGAAGAAGAAATCCATGTTAACCCAAACTCAACAAAAAAGGAATTTTCATTGCGTGACCTTGATGGATATTATCTTACGATTACAGAGTTTCACAGATATGATGGATAGTCAAATAAAGTAAGAGCCAATGCTAAAAGAAAGTTACACATTCAATTCCTATTCAACCAACGACATGGAATCTTCAAAAAAATTCTATGGAGAAACGTTAGGTTTGGAGGTCATTGAAAACGAAATGGGAATTTTAGAAATCAAAGCTGGTGGAAGCAATAGATTCATCATTTACCCCAAAGAAAACCATGAACCGGCAACATTTACAGTACTTAATTTTGAGGTCAATAATATTGGAAGTGAAGTGGATAGCCTAGCTGCCAAGGGAATTACTTTCGAGCAATACCCAGCACCTATGGAGACGGATGAAAGAGGTATTTGTTGGAGCTCTGGCGAAAACTCTGGGCCAAGTATTGCTTGGTTCAAAGACCCTGCGGGAAACATTTTGTCGCTAATCCAGGAAACTAGGTGAAAACGATAAACACCTTTTATGACAAAAAAAAACAGGAAAAAACACTGGGCAATGATTTCCATTGATAGACTTGAACATATCCAACCTTATGCCTCAAAAAGGGAGAAGAAGTATATCCTCCTTTGGTGTACTTCTGGAAATTTGTTGTTGCGGGTAGATGACAAGAAGTTGAGATTGGCCAAAAATGAGTTGTTGACCATTACTTCGGGTCAATATTTTGGCATTTTAGAGCAGAACAAAGCAATGGGTTTCATGCTGGATTTCACTCTGGATTTTTTCTGTAAGACAGACCATGACATTGAGCTTGTTTTTCAAAACGGCCTGTTCTGTCATTTTGATGAGAATGAAATGATTTCCATTTCCAATCCTGAACGTGTTTCTCAAATATTGGAAGTGATTTTCAAGGAATTTTTTGTTCAACCCTATCAATATCTCATTTCAATCCATTCGTATATTTCGTTGCTACTGGTTGAAATCAATCGCGCCCGGATTACCAATGGATATGAAATCTGGAAACCAGAAGCACTTTTTTTGAGATTTCTTGAACTGGTCCGAAATGATTTTGGAGAATTTGTTTCCCTAAAGGAATTGGCACAAAAACTTGGTACAACCATTTCGCATCTAAATGAGCTCTCCAAAAGATATACTGGAAAGACGGCTCTGAACGTGATTTTTGGTTTGCAGGTTTCCGAGGCCAAAAGGCTAATGTACTATGAAAACTTATTGATGAAAGAAGTGGCCCAACGTATAGGATTTGAAGATCAGTACTACTTTTCCAAATTTTTTAAAAAGCAGACAGGTTATTCTCCCACGGCTTATTTGAAAACCATTGCCTCCTAGAATTGTACAAAGGATTCTGCGTATTTTCCATTGATACATTCTGTCTTGCAATAGAAATTTGTAAACAAAAGATATGGCAATAGCAGATTATATTACAAAGAGTAAAAACAAAGAATGGCAACCTTTGATAGAAAAGGGCATACACTATAAAGGTGTTTTCGTAAAATCGTTACGATTTGATAAACCGACCAACCGTTCAAAAACTATCCTTCTAAAATTTGAAGCAGGCGCATCTTATCCATATCACAACCATCCTGCCGGGGAAGAAATCTTTGTTCTTGAAGGAAGTTGTGAAATTGAAGGGGAACAATTGGGCGAGGGAGATTATCTTTATACTCCACCAAAAGGAAAACATGGCGTGAAGTCAACAGCAGGCTGTACTTTGTTTTTGATGATTCCCGAAGAAGTTGAAATCATTCAATCCTAAAAGATGAAGACATTACATTTTGAAATCAAAATCAATGCACCAACATCAAAAGTCTATGAAACCATGTTGGGTAAAAAGACCTTTGAGGAATGGACGGTTGAATTTAGCCCCACCTCACGTTATCAGGGAAGTTGGGATAAAGGCTCAAAAATTCTCTTTTTGTCCGATGATGCCAATGGGATAGCCTGTGGAATGGTAAGTCGTATCAATGAAAACCGACCCAATGAGTTCGTGAGTATCGAACATACCGGAATTTTGGAGGAAGGACAGGAAATAGTTGTAGGAGAAAAGGTGGATGCCTTCTCAGGTGCTTTGGAAGAATACACATTTGTCGAAGAAAATGATACAACAATCCTTAAAGTAAGAATGGATTCCGCGCCAGAATGGGAAGACTACTTCAAAGAATCTTGGCCCAGGGCTTTGTCCAGACTCAAAGAAATTTCCGAATAGAAGTTTGCCATTTGTCCCTTAAAAGGAACCTTTCTTGGGAATTGAGCCTACTTGTAAAATTTGTCTTGAACACTCGCCATTTTAATGGCTAAAATTGTAGTTTAGGATGGATATAGGATAAGGTTCGATTAAGACTAACGCTCATACCTTCCTCCATTGGAAAGCCATTTCCTGGCGATTTCTTTGGCTTTTTCTAACGATTTATCCCGGTCGTATCCATGGACATCAATCATACCGTTGGCAAGCAACAGTACTTTTTCCCGTATTTCCTTTTCGTCTTTGTGAATCAGTTTTTTGATTTCTTCAGGGGTAAACTTTTTCAATTTTAGTAAGGTTTACAAAAAACCCAAAGTTAATTTATTGTAAATAAATAACAATGTTAAGTTTTCCAAGACAGCAAAAATAACTCGACAAGGTATTGACCAGCTTTGGTCCTGTAATGCTCTTTAAATCAACAACAGCAGAAAGGATATTAAATAATTGCCCTTAATTATTTAACGATTCACACGTATCAGAAATTACAGAACTATTGTTGAAAAGACAAAAGGGGCGCAGCTCTACTCATGCACCGCACCCCTTG
>NZ_JANQIH010000131.1 GCF_028282265.1 Allomuricauda sp. | reverse complement strand
CCTCTTTCTTGAACTCAAGTACCGGACTTACCTCCACATACTCCTTAACTTCCATTTCCTTCACGTCCGTGTCAAGATCAAAAGTGAAGGTATGCTGGGTCTCATCTGTCTTTTTTGATTCATTTATGGGCAAGTCAAAGGTCAAGGCGAATTGATCCTCTTCTTCCTGTTTTGCTGAAACGATTTCAGGGTCCACAACTTCGATATCGTTCAAAATATTCTTGGCTTCGATAATGATAAAGTCATCCTCAACGTTTTCTGGAACTACTTCTTCATAAAAAACATTAAAGTTGCGTATATAACTTGTCGTTGGAATCAGGTCCGAAACCAATGCATCGTCCATTGTTGGCTCATCAATTTCTTCTTCAATATCAAGGGTATGGCGAACCACGGTTTCAATCGGCTCTACCGGAACAGACTGAACAGGAATGTCCTGAACTGCAGTAGCCTCGGCAGATAGTTCTTGCTCTGCCGTTTGCTCGTCTTCCAAGGTATAGAAAACCTTTTTTGTTTCGGTGTTTACGATTTCATCTTGTTGGTCTACATGAAATCCAGTGGCTATGACCGTAACAGCAATGGCATCACCGAGGTTCTCATCCTCTCCAACACCCATGATAATGTTGGCCCCATGCCCTGCTTCAATTTGAATATGGTCATTGATTTCCCCGATTTCATCAATTGTGATTTCCTGGGTTCCAGAAACGATAAGCAACAACACGTTTTTAGCCCCATTTATTTTATTGTCGTTCAATAGTGGTGAATCCAGAGCTTTCATAATAGCCTCGCTTGCCCTAGCAGAGCCAGAAGCCGTTGAAGACCCCATTATCGCCGTTCCACTATTGGACAGCACCGTTTTTGCGTCACGCAGGTCAATGTTTTGGGTGTAGTGGTGCGTAATCACCTCGGCAATCCCCCTAGCGGCAGTAGCTAAAACCTCGTCAGCTTTTGAGAATCCGGCCTTGAAACCAAGGTTACCGTACACCTCTCGGAGTTTATTATTATTGATGACAATTAAAGAGTCAACATTGGAACGCAGCTTTTCAATTCCAATTTGGGCCTGCTTGCAACGCATGGCTCCCTCGAATTGAAAGGGTATCGTAACAATCCCAACAGTCAAAACATCAAGTTCACGGGCAAGCTTGGCGATTATTGGTGCCGCACCCGTTCCTGTTCCTCCTCCCATTCCTGCTGTGATAAAAGCCATTTTTGTAGTGCCTTCCATCATAGCTTTAATATCCTCCATGCTTTCCAAAGCTGCTTGCTCGCCTACTTCAGGATTGGCCCCAGCACCGAGACCTTCGGTAAGGGACACGCCCAATTGAATTTTGTTGGGAACCGGACTGTTCTGTAAAGCTTGCGCATCGGTATTGCAAATAACAAAATCCACACCATTGATTCCGGCTTGGAACATGTGATTAATGGCATTGCTTCCTCCTCCTCCTACTCCAATTACCTTAATTACGTTGCTTTTGTTCTTGGGAAGGTCAAAGGCTATATTGTCAAATTCGGTGCTTTTACTCATAATCCTTTGTGTTACTTAATTATTAGTATTGTTCTTGAGGTTATATTATTATTCTGCGTTATCTAAGAAATCCTTCAGTTTTTCTGACCACTTGTCAAAAATCGATTTGCGTTCTTTCACTGTACCTGTGGAGCTATTGATTGTGCCCCCTTCTTCATCTACAAGTACTTTTTCCTCCAAAATGGGTTCTTCCATCGATGATTCCGCAGACCTACTTTGGTTTTCAACGGCGTTCATCAACAATCCCACAGCAGTAGCATATAATGGGCTTGCCACTTCTTCATCTGAATCTCCGGCCAAGTGCTCATTGGGATATCCAATTCTAGTATCCATTCCCGTGATATATTCAACAAGTTGTTTCAAGTGCTTTAATTGACTTCCACCCCCAGTCAAGACAATGCCGGCAATCAGCTTTTTCTTTTGTTCCTCATGACCGTAGTTCTTGATTTCCACATAAACCTGCTCTATAATCTCAACCACTCGGGCATGAATGATTTTGGAAAGGTTCTTAAGGGTAATCTCTTTGGGCTCCCTTCCTCTAAGACCAGGAATGGAAACAATCTCATTGTCCTTGTTTTCCCCGGGCCAAGCCGAGCCAAATTTTATTTTGAGCAATTCGGCCTGTTTTTCGATTATGGAACATCCTTCCTTAATATCTTCGGTAATGACATTGCCCCCAAATGGAATTACTGCGGTATGACGAATGATACCATCTTTGAAAATGGCTAAATCTGTAGTACCACCTCCTATATCAATCAGGGCTACACCAGCTTCTTTCTCTTCTTGACTCAATACTGCTTCTGCGGAAGCCAAGGGTTCCAATGTTATGTTCCCCAGGTCAAGCCCAGCACTTTTAATACATCGACCAATGTTTTTTATGGAAGAAACCTGCCCCACCACTACATGGAAATTCGCCTCCAATCGGCCTCCGTACATACCACAGGGTTCTTTAATTTCGGACTGCCCATCCACTTTGTATTCCTGCGGAAGCACATGGATGATTTCTTCCCCTGGAAGCATGACAAGTTTGTATACCTGATTGCACAGCTTATCCAAATCGTCCTCGTTAATTACCTCTTCAGAATTAGGTCGCGTGATATAATCGCTGTGTTGGAGACTACGAATGTGCTGACCCGCGATTCCGACCACCACGGAGCCAATTTTTAGACCTGCATTGAGTTCGGCCTGTTCGACCGCTTGTTGAATGGACGAAATTGTCTGGGTGATGTTGTTCACCACACCACGATGGACTCCAAGACTCTTTGACTTGCCCGTGCCAAGAACCTCAATTTTACCGTATTCATTTTCCCTACCAATAATGGCCACTATTTTGGTAGTTCCAATGTCAAGTCCGACTGAATAATTACCCTGTTCCATAATTTATATTTTGGTGCAAACCACTTGATTGTTGAACTCTAGACTAACCACTGCGTAATCTTCCAAGGAATTGTCCTTAGCGGCCTTTGCATAAAAGGCCATGAAATTTTTAAACTTCTCGTTTAGATTATCCACCCCACCAAGATTCACTACGAAATTTTCCAATCTAAATTTCAATTGATACTTTCCTTCTTTTTCAATATGAATTCCTATTACATTTTTTCTTAGGAAATCGTCTTCGTTCACATAATCCAAAATCACATAAACATCCTCCAAGGTGTCCCCAGTTATCTTTCCTGTGATAATAGGTACCCTAGCGGAATGATGCTGTGATAACGGCATACGTTTTCCCATGTCATCCAAATAAAATTTGGATGCGGATTCAATTCTTCCAATGGGTTTTCGCTGAACAATTTTAGAAACGAGCTTACCATCTACGGTAAAATAGACTTGGGCTTTTTTGACCATATCGTTGGACTGAATTACCTTCTCTATGGTATTCAAAACTACTTTTTCTTTAGCCCTGTTTTTTACAGCTCCGTAATTTTGTATTAACAATTTATTAACTGAGGCTTCAGAAACAAACAATGTATTGTCCCCCAGAAAGTTGATGTGGATATCTTCAATTTTTCTTTTGTTGCTTCTGTAATCGGAAAAGCCATAAAGACCAATTATCCCTACCACAAGAAAACACAGCTTCACTACATTCCAATTAACTCGCATATGCCAATTCCTTTTTAATTTTTGGTACTTCGAGACCAATATCGCCCGCCCCCATCGTAACGAGCACTCTCGTCTTACATTCTTTTAATTCTTCAATTAGATTGCTCTTAGCGACCAACTTTTTATTCGGATTTTTTATTTTTTTCAATAACCAAGATGAGGATATGCCTTCAATGGGCTCCTCGCGGGCCGGGTAAATATCCAAAAGCAATACGACGGTGAATCTTTCAAGACTTTGGGCAAATTCATCCCCAAAGTCCCGCGTTCTTGAGAACAGATGGGGCTGAAATACGGCCGTAATCTCATCCTGCGGATACATTTCGGTAATCGCTTGATATACAGCATCAATCTCTGTGGGGTGATGCGCATAATCGTCAATAAAAACAAGGTCTTTTTCTCTGATTTGATAGGAAAATCTACGCTGCACTCCCTTAAAAGTGTCCAAAGCCTCTGCTAGGCGGTGGGGTGAACAACCCGCTTGCACCGCCATTGCAAAAGCAGCTAATCCATTGAGCAAATTGTGCCGACCAGGTTGATTGAAACGGACTTTTTCCAATCGACCTGAGGGCGAGAGTAAATCAAATATGTAGGTTCCTTGTTCAATTTCAATATTTTCAATTCGGAATTCGGAGTCATCCTCGATTCCAAAAGTGGTTCCTTTCAGTGGCAATCCATTTTTTACAAACAGTATCCCCCCTGGTTTCAGTTTGCCAGCGAATTCTTCAAAAGTGTTGTTAAGTTCCTCATGGTTGCCGTAAATATCCAAGTGGTCCGCATCCATGGAAGTAATACAGGCCACATTTGGGGAAAGATGAAGAAAAGACCTATCAAATTCATCCGCTTCGACAACCGAATATTCAGTTCCCTCCAAAAGGAAATTGCTATTCAAATTTTCTGAAATTCCGCCAAGAAAAGCTGTAATGGGCACTTCGCATTCTTTTAGCAAATGAGCCAAAATGCATGAGGTTGTTGTTTTTCCGTGCGTTCCCGCCACAGCAAAACAAAAGGTATTCTTAGTGATGATTCCCAAAACCTCTGCCCTTTTCTTTACTTGATACCCATTGTCTCCAAAAAATTGGAGTTGAGCATGGTTTGAAGGAATAGCAGGGGTATACACCACCAAGGTTTTTTCCTGCGCTAAAAAGTCCTTATCAATTTGGGAAACGGAATCCTCGTAGTGGACACCGATTCCTTTCTGGGTCAACTCGATAGTAATTGGCGATTCTACTTTATCATACCCTGAAACATTTTTTCCAATGAACTTGAAATACCGGGCCAAAGCGGACATGCCAATGCCGCCAATACCGATAAAAAAGACGTTATGTATGTCTTTCAAGTTCATTTCAAAAGTTTTTCTATTTCATCAACAATATGTTCCGTCGCTTTTGGCAGGGCCATCTTTTTAATATTGGCGCCCAAACGTTTTTGGTCTTCTTCAGAATAGGTTAATTGAGAAAACACCTTTTCAAAATTCTCATTCAGTTCACTTTCTTTTATCACCACAGCAGCGTCCTCTGCTACCAATGCTTCCGCATTTTTGGTCTGATGGTCCTCAGCCACATTGGGGGAAGGGATGAAAATTACCGGTTTACCTACCAAACAGAGCTCTGAAACTGAACCCGCTCCTGCTCGCGAAACAATAAAATCGGCTGCAGTGTAAGCCAAATCCATACGGTTCAGAAAAGCCCTGACTTTAACGGTTTCCGAGTTGTATTTCTCATATTCATCCACATAGAGCTTTCCACA
>NZ_JANQIH010000120.1 GCF_028282265.1 Allomuricauda sp. | reverse complement strand
TTATTAATACTATTGACTGCGCTTTTTTCTACACATTGCTATGCTACGTGGTCTATTATTGCTGTAGACAGAAGAACAGGGGAAATTGGAATTGTAGGTGCTTCCTGTACTTTCGACGTATCTGGAATTGCATCCATAGAACCTGAAAAAGGTGCCATCGTAGTACAGGCCGCAAGTAATTATTTTGCTCGTATGCAAGGGGTTTCGCTGATGGAAAATAATGCCTCCGCACAAGAAATCTTGAATGCTATGATGGCAAAACGTTTCGAACCAGAACGGCAGCAATATGGCGTAATACTATTGAAAGAGGGGACAAGCCCTTTAGTCTATTCCGGTGCTGAAATTGCGGATTGGAACGGCGAAATGATAGGAGATGATTTCGCTGTGATGGGCAATATACTTTTGGGGGAGCAAGTTGTTGAAAAAGCGTTTGATGCCTTTAATCAAAATAGGGATAAATCTTTAGCTGAGCGGTTGATGTTAGCACTCAAAGCCGGAGAAGAAGCTGGCGGAGATAAAAGGTGCGAAACACAATATGCAAGATCTGCTTTTATTATGGTTTACAAACCCGAAGATGGAGCTATTTTAAAGCTAGCAGTTCAAGGTATACAAAAAGGTGGTAAACCCGCTGTAACTTTGCTAAATCAACAATTTGATTTTTGGCGTAAAGAAGAAAAGAACAAAAACTAAGAACTACCACCGACATCGTGTATTATTAGTTGCGGTTGGAAATTCAATGCTTGGACTACGCTCAGCATAGGCTGAATTTCCTGCAATCAATTATCTTTAGTATCCAACGGAAAATAACAAATCATTTTTCCTAACCAATCATATACAAGACCTGTAGGGTATATATTTAAATGATAAAAATTCGGATTCTAACCTTTTTGATAATTGTCGGATTTACTGGCTGTGGAACTTCTCGACTTTCGGAAAAACAAGCCATGGAGTTGGCTGAGCGCTATGTACTTGACCATGGTTATACGGACAAGGAAGCAAAAGTAGACTTATTTGATATTAAACCGGATATCGTCGAAAAAATGGTTCCCCGTAAAAATGCACTGGAACTTCGAAGAAACACCCTAATGCCAAAAGCTGTTTTTGCATCAAGAGGTTTGCGAAGATGGACGGTGGGATTTAAAAGTAATCTGGATTCAACTCGATACAGGATTGTACGGATTTATCGAAATGGGAAAAGAATTGAAATGGAGCATCAGGATTTGAAAATCACGTTTGAATAAAAAACATACGCTAACAAAGGCTATAACTCATTACTACTTTTTAACTAACTTCAAGCGAGTAAAACATGAATTGGATTGATTTCTACGAATTTCAAATATGCAACGAAATCATAGCCTAGAAACGCAGCACCATTAAACCAGTCATTATGAAAGTTACCGCCGAAAAAAATGAAAAGGTTGCCAATATGATATTTGCATCCATTTATCCACACTACCTGAGTAGATTGAAGAAAAATGATAGGACTAAAGAAGAACTCAACCAAGTGATTCAATGGTTCACAGGTTTTGACCAGAATGCTTTACAAGCACTTATTGATGAAAAGGCAACTTTTAGAACGTTCTTTCAAAAAGCTGAAATAAACCCAAACGCACACCTGATTAAAGGAGTCGTTTGCGGTTACCGCATTGAAGAAATAGAAGATGAATTTGTATTGTATAAACAATGCAGACAAATGGAAAAGCTTATTGATGAATTGGCAAGAGGTCGTAAAATGGAGAAGATTTTACGTGAAGAGAAAAAGTAGAAGCTGGTGATGGCAAAACCTAAACTTCACTAACCTTTGTGCTAAGCTAAAGGGAACAACATAGTTTGGCCAGAACCTGGACGGTAATTAAAGCAAACCTAATATTGAAAAACCATATAGATAAATACGTAGCACTAGTATTTGTGCTGTTCATAAGTGCTTGCAAAACAGAAAACTCGAATAAAAAAGAGAATCCTTTTCCAACTACCGAAAACCTCTATTTTGAGCAAAAACCGCCAGGCTTGATTCCGGAAATATTTGCACCGGGTCTCGTTTCCATAGAAGGGCGATATGAGTTTGGAATTTCGTTCGCTCCTGACTTAGATGAGATATATTTTTCGGCCAAAGAAGTAGATCAACCCACGGTGATTTACTACTCAAGACTAAAAGGTAAAGAGTGGTCTCCTATCAAAAAGGCGGATTTCACAAAAGGAGAGAAAGATACCGAAATGAAGCCATTTGTTAGTTTGATGGATGACAGAATATATTTTACGGCCTACAACGCAGCGTCGAGAAATACGAAAATTTGGTATGTTACCCGCACCAAGGACTTCTGGAGCAGTGCAAAAAAGCTCGAATCGCCCATAAATGGTGATAGAGTATTTAATTTAAACCAAGGAAAAAACGGAGACTTTTATTATACCAATATTGCCAAACGTAAAATGTTTTATACAACCGATGTAAATTCTGAATTTTCAGAAGTAAAGGAATTGAACATTGAATTTGGCATCCAAGGTTTCATTTCTCCTTTGCAAGATTACATGGTGGTAAACTCAAGAAACAGAGAAGATGACTCACGAAAAGATAGTGACTTATATGTGTATTTTAAGAAGAAAGACGGCACATGGTCAAAGCCCATTAATCCTGGGGAGGAAGTAAACTCTACCTTTTCAGAAACTGTTCCTAGCATTACTCCTGATGGAAAGTATTTATTCTTTAGTAGATATAACGAAGAAGGTCGATTATCAAACTTTTATTGGGTGAGCACAGAAGTGATCGATAAGGTAAGACCAAAACAATAAATATTAACAATCGCCAAGACGGTATACCTAAAATGGCGGTTCAACTGCTAAACAAAAAGAATTTTATAAACTTAAAATTATGGGTATAACCAGAAAATAGTTATAAAATCCGCTACTTTTCATTTGCAAAACTGTAATCGGTAATGCTGACCAAAAAAAATATTCATCAATCAAAAATCATCAATCAAATGAAAAATCACAGAAGCTTTTTATCAATTATCTCACTTGTGTTTACGTCATGCTTGTTTGGTCAAAACCTACCAAGTTTAATGACCGACAAGAATATCAATTCCACTTTCTCAATCTTAGCTTATGACAAAAATGCCCAAGAATGGGGAATTGCAGTAGCTACAAACAACATTTACGTAGGAAATTCAACAATTTATATTGAACCTGGCGTAGGCGCTTTTTCGGTCATCGCAGAGACAGAACCGAAATACGGAATCAGGGGAATTGAAAAACTTAGAGCAGGTAAATCCATCGAACAGGCAATTAATGAGGTTAGGGCCGAGGACAACGAGGATAATTATCGCCAAGTTTCGGGAATAGACGCAAATGGAAATGTTTTTTCATTTACCGGCACTTCATTGAAGTATTGGAACGGAAGTGCATCAGAAATTTTAGGGACCGACTATGTCGTCATGGGAAATCAGCTAGAAGAAAGTGTACTTTCTGACATGTCCAAAACCTACGCAAGTTCAAAAGGAACTTTGGCGCAACGACTTTTGAAAAGTTTGGTAGCTGGTCAAAACGCCGGGGGCCAAATTTCTGGAAAACAGTCGGCAGCCTTAGTAGTTAAAGGTGCAAACAATGAATGGTACAACCAAATCGACCTTCGGGTAGACAATTCCAAAAATCCAATAAAGGAACTGGAAACTTTAATGCAGTATCATTATGGACGAATTCGTCTTAACCAATCTCTTTATGCCCAGCGAGAGGGTAACATGGAAAGAGCAAAGCAAAAATTGACCGAGGCGGAATCCATGTTGGATGGTTGGACTGGAATGTATGCGAGAATCGCGCGTGCCCACATCGCTATTGGAAATGAAGATTTGGCAATTGGGTGGATAAAGAAAGGACTCTCCGAAAATCCAAAATGGTCCGTGCATCTTCCTGCTTTTTACTTTTTAAAAGAAAATGCAGAAATGGCGTCCATTATTAAACCTGACACTTTTAATGTCAAGGACTGGGAAAGTGCCATGGGAATGTTGAGTAATCTGGGCAGGGAATTGGAAGTAATTGAGTTGGGAAATGAACTTATCGATAGGAAAATTGAATCCTCCTACTTGTATTTTCTTTTGGGCAGGAGCTATTTCTACGAAAAAGAACAAGGTAAAGCCATTAGACATTTGGAAAAGGCAATACAAACGGACAGTACAAATATTGAGGCTGAAATTCTCTTGGACAGATTGAGAAAAAAATAGCGGTAAAGTGCTGCTGCTAGCACCGACTATAATTTGTAGCAACAATTGGTTAACTTGAAATTGTAAGAAATACGCTGTATCTCTGAACCGCCATAAAACATTGTGGGGACCACTAGGTACACTATAGGATTATGTCTACATTGTTGATTTTAAATCCACACCGAACTGAACCAAATGAAAAGAGTTTTATTAGCAGGAGCATCCGGAATGATTGGTGAACTTATATTGAAGGAGTGTTTGTCTTCCAGTAAGGTAGAAACGATTGTTTCCCTTGTAAGACGTAAAAGCAACCTTAGCCATCCGAAGCTACAGGAAACCATAATTGATGATTTTTCAGATTATTCCAATCACCAAGTCTTGTTTCAGAATGTAGATGCAGCTTTTTTCTGCATAGGGGTTTATACCGGGCAAGTTCCTAAGCAAGAATTCAGAAGAATAACCGTGGACTATGCCGTTTCCTTTGCCGAGGCATTAAAAAGCAACAGCCCTAATGCGAATTTTTGTTTATTGAGTGGTGCGGGCGCCGATAGGACTGAGAAGAGTAAAACTGCATTTGCGAAATTCAAAGGCATCGCTGAAAACAAAATCTCTAATATGGATATTAAATTCTATTCATTTAGACCAGGATATATTTACCCTGTAACGCCCCGAAAAGAACCTAACTTCATGTATCGAATTAGTCGTGCATTTTATCCGATAATTAAACTTTTAGGTAAAAATGCAAGTATAAAATCAACCGAATTGGCCAATGCAATGTTCAAAGTTGGAATGAACGGGGGCGAAAAAGAAATCCTTGAGAATAGGGATATTCTTGATATTGTGTATAAAAAAGTGTGATGATTTTCTTAATTAGAAGTAAGTATGCAACAACGATGTATAACAGCAATTTGTTTTACTGTTTGCTATGCTCGGAATTGCTAACTTCGTTTCACTTCGCTGCGAGATCATAGCTGAGCCCTTTGGTAAGCATTTTATGATAAATAATGCTGTAAAAAATAATAAAACGATTGAACAAATGGCAAAGAATAAAACAACCGAAACCGAAGTCGATGTATTTGATTTTATTAATTCATATGTCGATAACGAACAAAAGAAAATTGATAGCCTTGAGTTGATAAAACTAATGAGTGCTTGGTCCGGTTTTGGACCAAAAATGTGGGGACCAACCATCATCGGTTTTGGAAGCTATCACTATAAATACGCCAGTGGCCATGAGGGTGATGCCCCAATGTTGGGCTTCTCTCCTAGAAAAGCCCAGTTTTCACTCTATGTTTATTCTAAAACTGACAAGAGCGATGCCCTATTGAAAGATTTTGGCAAGTTTAAAATGGGGAAAGCCTGTATATATATCAAAAAGCTTAGTGATATAGACATTTCAGTATTGGAGCAGCTCTGCAAGGAATCAATCGATTACCTAAATGAGCATCATGAATGTGCTGTATGCAAAAATTAGCATCGTCTTCCCAACAACAGCTGGATTTACCACGGTTGGAAATGCTCTGTGTTTCTTCACTACCACAAACTATGGCCAAGACTGTTGGCTGTAATATTAGAAATGGAAACCGATAAATGACCAAATTATTTTTAAAATCAAAGCATTGGCAGTTATTTACAATTTTGGTTGGAATTCCCTTTTTACTCCAATTTTATGTCTATCGTAAAATCTTCTGGTATAATCCGCCACCCGTTGAGCCAAATCCAGATAGCAAAGGTTTCACCGAAGTTCTGAATGAGGAATTCATTCAATTTGACTTTCCCCCTTTCCTGACCATTGTTTTCTTTCTGCTATTTTTTGGTTGGTTTTGGTCAATAGCAATAGGACTTCAGAAAAAAATTCCACAGAGAATTAAGATGAAAGTGACAAAGTTCAAGGTGTTCTTTTTTATTCCTTTTACCTATATCATTTTGCTAATGATATATTTAGGTGGACTTTTTTCAGGAATGGGTACCGATAGTTTCTTGATAAGCGGTTGGATTTTTGCGATTATCGTACCATTTCATTTATTATCCATGTTTGGAATTTTCTATTCCCTGTATTTTGCAGCCAAAACAATTAAGACAGCCGAACTGCAAAGAGAAGTTGGATTTGGAGATTTTGTAGCCGAGTTTTTCCTCTTATGGTTTTATTTCATTGGGATTTGGATTATTCAACCGAAAGTGAACAAACTTTATAGCAAATAAAACATTACATCTAACACCGTGCAAAATTTGCCACTTATGGAATTCATCTTTGAAAAAGCCCAAAACCTATCTTAAACCAAGCCACTGTCCTGGCGCAAAAAAAATATCAATTTGATTGTTAGTGCTGAATATTTCAAACTATCTGAGAAAATTTCTTTTAGAAGAAAAACCTTGCTTCACCTTGGCAATAGCTCAGATTTGATTGGAAGTGCAGTGCTCATAAATCCGGGTAGTTCAAGTCCCTTGGATGTTGCGGATATCGGTTTGATAGAATCTTTTTATTCGCAAAACCATAGCGATGAACAAATCGATTTCAATGTTTGGAAGAGCTTTAATCCAGATTCGACCATGATTCAATTGGTAAAGGTTTTCAATGGCTGGTATACAGGTCGAGAACGAAGACTTAATGGTGTAATTCAACTATTCAATTGCTTTTATTTGAAACAGCAAGATTTAGACCTCGCCGTTGAAAGTTTTACTGCTTTCGGTAACTGGATTTTTGAGGAATACCATCTCTTCAAAGACAGACCGGTTTACTTTGGTTGGGGAAATACGGGCAAGAAAAACAAAGAGGTCAAAGAAGTTGCGATGAAGATTTTTGATGGTTACGATAAATCAAAAACACCTGTATATAAAAACAGGTTTGAGGATAATTGCTTTTATCATCCGGGTTATCTAAATCGTTCCTACCGAAGAAACCCAAAAAGTATTGAAATACTATCCAGTTTTTCTAAGTTGATTCGTTAAAGTTCAAAAAACAATTCATATACCTATCAAAAACTAGAAACGAAGATTATTGCCAATGTTCCTTAAAGCTTCGAAAAAATAACATCTTTTGAGATTTTATAGTTTTCTATTCCAGTTCGATAAAACTGTTGTGTGATAAGACTGTTTTTTTAACTTTTGGAAGTCACCAACCATTGTTATGATTTGGAACAGGATTGTTAGATGCCTAAAAGGATAAAAAAGATATTTATCCTTTGAAATTCAATATCTTGTTAAGACCTAGACCAATGAGTACAATGCGGTTATTTTTCCTCTTTATTTGCTGTATATCGGTTAACTGTTTAAGTGCTCAAAAACCCGGAGCGAAGAGCAATTTTGTTCTAAAGGGAATACCTTACTTTCAAAATTTCACTGATTCTGACTATGATGCCCATGTTCAGAACTGGGCCGCTGCACAACTCGATAATGGGATGATGTACTTCGCCAATACAAGAGGAATATTGGAATTTGATGGAGCCAAATGGAGGAAAATATCCCTTGTCAACAATGCTCCCGCTCTTGGACTCGCAGTCAATAATTCCGGAACGATTTATATAGGCGGCATAAACGAAATAGGATATTTAGATGAAAACGCTAGTGGCTTTTTAGAGTATGTTTCGCTTAGGAATAAGTTGGAGGACGAAACATTGAATTTTGGAGCCGTACGAAAAGTATATGCCAAACGTGATGGAATCTATTTTATAGCTCAAGGCTACCTTTTACACTTAAATTCTAAAGGAACTTTAAAGACTTTCGACCTCTCCAATAACTACAAAACCACATTTGGTTTTTCCATTGGGGACAAATTATACCTTTCTTCTGGGCATAATGGTTTGGAAGAAATACAAGATGGAATACGTACCTCATTGTTTTCAGCCAGCGAATTGCAAGGCAACAACATCTATGGTATGAATGAAATATCAGATGGTCTATTGCTTTCTACGTATGAACAGGGCCTTTTTCTTTTAAAGGATGGGGAGATGATTCCTTTCGCAACGAAACATTTGGATTTTTTTAAGGAAGCCAAGATTTACTGTACGAGAAAGCTTTCCTCCGGAGAGATTGCTCTTGGTACCAGAAAGAAAGGAGTAATCCTGATCAATCAAAGAGGGGAGATTAGCGGCCTTCTTAATGAATCGACAGGTATTTTAAACGGAAATGTCACTTTCATCTTTGAAGATAGGCAAAACGGTCTCTGGCTCTGTATGGGCAATGGAATTTCACGGGTTGAATACCCATCTCCTTTCTCCCAGTATAATGACCTTTTGGGCCTAAAAGGTACGGTCAATGATTGTGCATATTTTGAAGGAAGTTTTTATGCACTGACCAATACTGGGGGGGTGTTTATGGACTTAGAACCCAGTGAGCAGGTTGAAGTTAAAACTTTTCAGCCCATAGCTGGCATGGATATGCAAAGTTGGCGTTTCTTGCCTATAGATGGGTCCTTGTTGGCCTGCACGGCGAAAGGCATTTTTACTATCAAGGACGGAAAGGCCATTAAAATTTCGAACATAGGCGGAAAACGTTTTACCCGATCATTACTTGACCCTAATAGGATTTGGGTTGGGAGGGAAGATGGGATTTTTTCCATTTACAATCAAAATGGGCAATGGATAACTGAAAAAAAACTAACGGGTTACCAAGACTTCACCTATGTTATGGAGGCTATGAAAAATGGAAATCTCTGGGTCGGCAGTTTGTTCAATGGGATATATAAAATTGAATTTCCAAGAGGTGCCAATGATGAAATCGTAAGGGCAGATCCTGTAATCAAACACTACGATACCTTGGCCGGATTACCGCATATGAAAAGCAATCGGGTCTTTAAGGTGAGAGACGAAATAGTGTTCACCACCAAGAATGGACTCTATTCTTTTGACAAAGAAACGGAACGCTTTAAGCCAGATTTAAGGTTAGGGGAAAAGTATGCCGATTCCAGTAGATGGTTTTCTTGGGTTTACGAGGATTACAAAAAGAATATATGGATACATTCCGGGAGTTCCGGAACCGATGAATTTGTAAAAGGCCAGGTGGACAAAAATGGGAGCTTTAGCTATCTGAGTCTCCCTTTTAACCGATTTGCCTCATCAATCACTGTGTATGATGTGTATTTTGGTCCGGGTGAGCAGACATTTTTCCATGGCCCACAGGGAGTTGTGCAATATGACGGTACTTTGGAAAAAGAGTATACCTCCCAAATTTCGGCTTTATTACGGAAGGTAACCCTGAATGATTCTGTTATGTATTGGGGATTGTCCCAAGACCGAACCCCGGAACTATCATATGGGAAAAACAGCCTAAACTTTGAATATGCATTGCCAAGCTATGATGACATTTCCAAGAATCGATTTCAGTATATGCTCGATGGTTATGATGAGTCTTGGTCCGATTGGACGCACGAACTGGATAAAGAATATACCAATTTATCAGAAGGTTCATACAATTTTTTGATTAGGGGCAAGAATGTATATGGCCAAATCAGTGAGCCCGGAGGTTACAGGTTTCAGGTGCTGCCGCCTTGGTACAGGACATGGTGGGCCTACCTCGGGTATCTCTTTGCAGGTGTCGGAATTTTTACCTTATTGTTGAAATGGCGCTCGCACCATTTAATGGCCAAAAACCAAGCTTTGGAAAAATTGATTGTCGCAAAAACTGCCGAGGTGAGCCAACAAGCAGATCAGCTTAGGGTGCAGACTGAACAATTAAAGGAACTAGACCAAGCTAAGTCTCGTTTTTTCGCCAATATTTCCCATGAGTTTCGAACACCCTTAACCTTGATTCAGGGACCCATTGAACATTTAGAACAAAATCCTGACGAAAGACTTGACCAAGAAGAGGTTAAAATGATTCGTCGTAACACCTCCAAGGTTTTGATGCTGGTCAATCAATTATTGGACCTTTCCCGAATTGATCAGGGCAAGTTACACTTAAGGCCCACCGAGGGCGATGTGTTCAAATGCCTGCGTACCGCGGCCGCATCTTTCAATTCGCATGCCGCACAACGCAATATGGATTATCGGGTAGAAGTACCGGATGAAACATTCTGGACGGCTTTTGATCGTGATAAGTTGGAAAAAGTGGCCTACAACCTTTTGAGCAATGCCTTTAAATTCAGCGAAGACGGTGAAACGGTGAGGTTTGAGGTATCCTATGAAGAAGGCGAACTAAAGATTCAGGCTTCAGATTCGGGCAAGGGCATCCCCGAGGATAAACTACCCTTTATTTTTGACCGATTTTATCAAGTGGACAATAGTAGTACAAAGGATAGGGAAGGGTCGGGAATCGGCCTGTCCCTGTCAAAAGATTTGGTGGAATTGATGGACGGAACCATCACGGTTTCTAGTGAGGAGGGAAAGGGCACCTACTTTACGGTTCAGATTCCTTTAGAGCAAATAATGGTCCCGAAAACCAAAATAGATATTATTCAGGCCAAAGCACCCAATAAAAGTGTGCCGGTAAAGCCTTTCGAGTTTCCTAAAGCCGATGTTCGTGGTCTTCCCCATATCCTGATTATCGAAGACAACGAGGACATGCGTCAGCATATCAAAAAACAACTTCATAATGGATATCAATTACTTGAAGCCAAGGACGGTGAGAGAGGGATTAAAATGGCAACTTCTAAGATGCCCGACCTAATCATTACCGATTTGATGATGCCGAAGATGGATGGAATGGAGGTTTGTAGAAGATTGAAGTTGGATATTAATACCAGTCATATTCCAATCATCATGTTGACTGCCCGTGCAGGTGAAGCAAACAAAATTCAAGGTTTGGAGACGGGGGCAGATGATTATCTCACAAAGCCTTTCAGTACCAAGGAACTTTTGGCCAGGGCCAAAAACCTGATTGACCAAAGACAACGTTTACGGGAACATTACCAAAAAAGCGAGCACACTTTGGAACCTGAAAAAATCTCCACCACTTCCATGGACAGAAAGTTTCTCGAGCGGCTACTTGACTTATTGGAAAAAAACCATGCCGATTCCAATTTCGGGGTGACCCAAATGCAACGGGAGCTGGCCATGAGCAAGACCCAACTCAACAGAAAATTAAGGGCTTTGACCCAAGAATCCCCACGTGATCTGCTTCGTAACTTCCGTTTGAAAAGAGCAGCGCAATTATTGGCTCAAAAATCGGATACCGTGACCCAAATTGCCTACCAAGTGGGCTTTACCAACCTTTCTTATTTCGCCAAGTGTTTTAAGGAGCTCTATGGCGTTTCCCCTTCTTCCTATTAATCACGTTCGTTTCTGGTATCATTTGGTTCGCCAATGGTATTTTTTGGTTCTCAGGTGTCAGTTTCAAAATGGCTGAAAATCTACTTTTGGTATGGTTACAAACGTTCCCCACCATTTTCAATTAAAACCTTATAATCATGAAAACGAATCGAGTCGCCCCATTTCTTTTTGCTTGTACTTTCTTTTTCCTGTTTTCCTGCGAATCCGATGATGGTGATATGGAAACGCCCAATCTGGATGAAGTGGGATTTAATATCAACGTCTCCGGAGATTTTTCGAGAAACATGCAGGGTACCAATGCTTACTACAGGTTTCAGGAATTGCCTGCTTCATTGACCACTACCCACCAGTTGTCCATTTATTTATCTGATGGCGAGGGGTATACAGTAACCGCCATTATTGGAGTGAACGGAGAATCGACACCCCCGCCGGGGAACTATCCAGCTCTCAACCTCACGGGTAATGGTTATAATGGGGACGACCCTTTGACTGTAACGTTTTTATTCGGGAAAGATGGGGGAATCAGTCATTCCAGCAATCTACAGGGTCAGGGAGGAATCTCCATTACAGCAACAAGTGAAGGTGTTGTGAGCGGATCTTTGGAAACACCACTGGTCCCCACCGCCAATGGGTCGGGAAACATCGTTGTCAGTGGCACTTTTACGGTAGAGTTTCGTCCATAACCAAAACATATACTTAAAAAGCATCCAATCGGGACCATAGGTAATCGGTTGGGAAAGGAATACATATATAATAATTACACTATGAAAAATTCAACAAAAAGATGGCTTTTACAACACTCAAAGCATATAATGGCAATACTCTTACTGTTCCTTGTGATGGCCTGTAGCGATGATGAGGATGATACCTCAAGTATCGTTTTGGGGACGCTAAGAGTGGAAAACCCCAACTTTTGCAACCATAGTTCCGGTGTGGGTGGACGCTATGACATCATCATCCCCTACAGTGGGACACAAGATGATATTCTTAAAAATGTACTGTTTGAAGGTACTTTGGATGACGGTACTACAAGCAGTGGGGTGCGAGATCAATTTGAGGGATTTCAATTGGATGATGGTAATGGCGAACTCAATTGGGGTAATGTATGCCTTGGTTTTGCCGATTCGGCTTGGTTAGATCTTGAAGTTCGGATTGAGACTACGGATGGTGCTATCAGCAGTTCCGCATCCATTCGGTTGAACAGGACTGATTTTGATAACTAGCACACTTGTTTGGTGTAAATAGTTTGCCGTAAAGAACTACAAATAGCACAATTCAAAAGATTTTATAATGAAAAAAATATTTCTCTTTAGCTGTTTTTTATGCCTTCTGTTTTCATGCAGTACAGACGAGAATGGCACCGATAACAATGATGCAGATAGTATTGGGCAAACTCCTAATGACGGGGATGCCGATACAGGAGACAGTAACAACGGGGATACCGATACAGGAGACGATAACGATGATGATACTGATGATGAAACATTATTACCCTTTATTACTACATGGATTGTAGGAGACGCCAATTTTGGCGATGGAGAATTGACTTTGACCATCCCAACCAATCCTACATTTACAGATTACCTGTACACTGTAGATTGGGGTGATGGTACTACTAGTACAGATGCAACTGGCGATATCGACCATACCTATTCATCCGCTGGAACCTATACGGTTTCCATTTCTGGTAATTTTCCCAACTTAAATATGCTTGCAGGTAGATTTGATCAGGAAAAATTACTCACTGTAGAACAATGGGGCAATATCTCTTGGCAATCGATGAGATGGGCTTTTTATGGATGTTCAAATCTTTCTTTTAATGCTACCGATGTGCCCGATTTGAGCAAAGTAACCGACATGACCGAAATGTTTAGCAATGCCCTGGGTTTTAATGAAGATTTGAATTCATGGGATGTGAGCAACGTAACTAGGATGACCTATATGTTCGGTGATGCGCATGCTTTTAATGGAGACATTAGTGACTGGGATGTAAGTAATGTTACGGATATGATCGGTATGTTCTCTGAAGCTACCTCTTTTAATCAAGATATCAGTAGCTGGGACGTAGGCAAGGTAACCACTATGGAGGCAATGTTCGTTTATGCTCTTGATTTCAATCAAGATATTGGCGGATGGAATGTGGCCAATGTTGAAAGAATGGACAATATGTTCACCTATGCTAATTCCTTTAATCAAGATATCAGTGGGTGGAACGTTGATAATGTAACACTTATGGATGGTCTATTTGACGGGGCCACTTCTTTTAATCAGGATATTGGTTCTTGGAATGTAAGTAAGGTCACGGACATGACTGCCATGTTCAGGGATGCGGTGTCGTTCAACCAAGATATTAGTGGCTGGAATGTGGGCAATGTTACCATTATGCAA
>NZ_JANQIH010000027.1 GCF_028282265.1 Allomuricauda sp. | reverse complement strand
AAACCGGTTATCAATCCTACTCTGTGGATCAAGTTTTAACCGAAAAGATGAAAAAGTCTTTGACTGAATACAACATTACGCTTTTCTTGGGAACCTGGTGCGGGGATAGCAAACGGGAAGTACCCCGTTTGATAAAAATTCTTGAGGCAGCAGAATTTCCTATGGAAAAGCTTGAGATAGTCGCACTTGACCGTCGTAAGGAGTTTTACAAAAAAAGTCCAACAGGCGAAGAAGAAGGGCTTAATATCATCAAAGTCCCCACAATAATCTTCAAAAAAGATGGAAGGGAGACCAATCGTATTGTTGAAAGTCCCATCGAAACCTTGGAAGAGGACATCGCCCAGATAGTGTTGGGAAAACCCTACATCCCCAATTATGCATCAACAAACTAGATAAGGTCCAAAATTAAAGCGCAAAAGTGTAATTTTGCGCTTTAATTTTTTTTGGACATGCAGCTATCGGAGCAAGAAATCGTTAGAAGAGAGAAATTATCCAAACTCAAGGAAATGGGAATCAACCCATATCCCGCGGCACTCTATCCTATCAATGCCACTTCGCAGAGCATTAAAAACGATTTTGAAGAAGGAAAAAAGGTCGTCATCGCAGGTAGACTCATGTCCCGAAGAATTCAGGGAAAAGCATCGTTCGCGGAAATGCAGGATGGGGAAGGACGCATACAAGTTTACTTTAATAGAGATGAAATCTGCCCCGGGGAAGACAAGACCCTGTACAACGAAGTCTATAAAAAGCTACTGGATATTGGGGACATCATTGGCGTGGAAGGTGAATTGTTCACCACGCAGGTAGGTGAAAAAACAGTTATGGTCAAAGACTTTTCTTTGTTGAGCAAGTCTTTGAAACCATTGCCATTGCCCAAGGTGGATGCTGAGGGAAAGGTCTATGATGAATTTAACGACCCCGAACTTCGTTACAGACAACGCTATGTGGACTTGGTAGTGAATCCAAAAGTGAAAGAAACCTTTATCAAAAGGACCAAAATCACCAATAGCATCCGTGAGTTTTACAATGAAAGGGGATATCTGGAGGTAGAGACCCCGATACTGCAACCCATCCCAGGTGGAGCAGCAGCACGTCCGTTTTTGACACATCACAATGCCCTGAATGTTCCCTTGTATTTAAGAATTGCCAATGAGCTGTATTTGAAGCGGTTGATTGTGGGCGGATTTGATGGTGTATACGAATTTTCAAAAGATTTTCGGAATGAAGGTATGGACCGTACCCATAATCCAGAGTTTACGGTTATGGAACTCTATGTGTCTTACAAAGACTATAATTGGATGATGGATACCACCGAACAGCTTTTGGAAAAAGTAGCTATTGATGCAACCGGAAGCACCCAGGTACAGGTGGGGGATTATTTAATTGACTTCAAAGCCCCTTATCCTAGGGTTCCGATTTTGGAGGCCATTAAAACCCATACCGGTTTCGATGTGGCAGGGATGAATGAAGAACAGCTTCGCGAAGTGGCCCAAAAACTTGAAATTGACGTGGATGAAACCATGGGGGTTGGTAAGCTGATTGATGAGATTTTTGGTGAAAAATGTGAGCACCACTACGTTCAGCCCACCTTTATCATCGATTATCCCAAAGAGATGAGTCCTTTGACCAAAGAACATCGTACCAACCCGGCTTTGACCGAACGCTTTGAACTTATGGTGAACGGGAAGGAATTGGCCAATGCCTATTCAGAGTTGAACGATCCCATTGACCAAAGGGAACGTTTTGAAGAGCAGCTTCGACTTTCTGAAAAAGGCGATGATGAGGCGATGTTCATCGATCAAGACTTTTTGCGGGCTTTAGAATATGGTATGCCTCCCACATCAGGAATCGGAATTGGAATCGACCGCTTGGTGATGTTGTTGACCAATAACTCCTCCATCCAAGAAGTTCTGTTTTTCCCTCAAATGCGCCCTGAGAAAAAACAGGTTCAGTTAACAGAAGAAGAAAAAACCATCATGGATATCCTTAAGCCAGTTGGCGAAATGCCTCTCTTGGAGTTAAAGGAAAAAGCTGCGTTAAGCGGTAAAAAATGGGATAAAAGCACGAAGAATTTGGCAAAATTGGGACTGTTCCAAGTTGAAAAAACAGCTGATGGGCTAGTTGGGAAAGCAAAGGCTTGACCTGTTCCTCATCAAGGCAATTATTATGTTATAATTTGCTAGCAATATTTTTGGAACCCAACCCTAATCAATCTGGAGGGTAGTGAACTGGAGGCAATTACATCTCCAAAGAGAATAAATACATGAAGCTGCTTAGAAATACCCTATCTCTGCACTAAAATAGAGTATAAGGAAACTCCCAATCGAGTCAATTGCCAAACTGGGGCAAACAGTTGCAGGCCAGTGCAACATTTCCCTATCTTTAAAACCAACTAAAGAACCCACCATGAGAACTGCTGCTTTCCTTTTGCTGCTATTTACCTTCGCTATTGGCCATTCCCAGGAAGTATCCCTTGATAAAATCTTGTCCTACTCCTTCCCAACTGGACTTACAGCGGCCAAAAACAACGGAGCCATTGCATGGGTCGAAAACAAAGAAGGGGTTCGTAACATCCATTACGCCATCGCTCCAGAGTATAGACCAATAAAACTGACTAATTTTACCAAAGATGACGGACAAGCCATTTCAAACCTAGAATTTACTGATGACCTAGATTCTTTGGTCTATGTAAGAGGAGGCGCCCCTAACAGAAGTGGGGAAATACCCAATCCAACCTCTAATCCAGAAGGTTATAAGCGAGAGATTCATCTAATCAACCTCAAAAACGGGGAGACAAAGAATTTGGGTAATGGGAGTTCTCCTTTGATTGCGGGTGATAGTATCATCTTCACCAAAAAGGGTGGGGCATGGATAATGCCGATTGATGGCAAAGATGCTACTTCGCTTTTTACCATTAGAGGTTCGGTATCAAATATCAAACTATCTCCCAACCAATCCAAAATTGCTTTTGTAAATGCTCGCGGTGACCATAGCTTCATTGGTGTTTTTGATCTTGAATCGAAGGCATTAAAACTATTGCATCCCAGTATCGATTTGGATTCCAATCCAGTCTGGTCACCAGATGGTTCCAGCATCGCCTTTCTTAGAGAGGCCTATGAAAAACCACTACTCTTTATTCCAAAAAGGGAGGCGCAACCTTTTTCAATTCTATTGGTGGATGTCGAATCAGGAGAAGCTTCAACCATCTTCACAGCAGATAAAGGCCAAGGAAGTGCTTTTAGAAACATTTCCGCAGAAAACCAATTGTTCTGGACGGCCAAAAATGAAATCGTTTTCCCCTGGGAAAAAGAGGGATGGACCCATCTTTATAGTATCTCCACCAAAGGTGGAAAACCAACATTGCTTACCCCGGGAGATTTAGAAGTACAATACGTATCACAAAGCCAAGATAGAACAAAGCTGATTTTCAATTCAAACCAAGAC
>NZ_JANQIH010000103.1 GCF_028282265.1 Allomuricauda sp. | reverse complement strand
CCGAATTGATGTAAGCCATGATTTTTCCAGGTACAAAACCAGCGATATCCCGTTGTGCTTCCTCAGTACTGCCCCCAACATGTGGAGTGAGTATCACATTGGAAAGACCTTGAAGTGGGGTCTCGAAGTTTCCATTGCTTCTTGGTTCTACAGGGTATACGTCCACAGCTGCTCCAGCCAATTTACCCTCTTTCAATGCAGCGGCCAAAGCTTCTATATCGACCACAAAACCTCTTGAGAGATTAATTAAATAAGCACCATCTCGCATTTGACCAAGCTCACGCTCCCCAATGAAATTCTTATTCGCCTTATTATCATCAACGTGCAGTGTTACGATATCGGAGACCGACAAAAGTTCTTCCAAAGTAGCACACTTGACCGCATTGCCCAATGCCAATCGGTCAGCAATGTCATAGTAATAGACCCGCATACCCATAGCTTCTGCTAGAACGGATAGCTGTTTTCCAATGTTACCGTAGCCTACAATTCCTAAATTCTTTCCTCGGACTTCTTTGGAGTTTATGGCGGTTTTGTTCCATTGTCCCTCGTGAATCTCTGAGCTTCGGGTAAAAACATTCCGCATGAGCATAATGATCTGTCCTATGGCAAGCTCCACAACAGAACGTGTATTACTATAAGGAGCGTTGAACACCACAACTCCTTTTCTCTTGCAATGGTCCAAATCGATTTGCGTTGTTCCTATACAAAAGGCCCCTACGACCAACAACTTATTGGCGGCATCCAGAACTTTTTGGGTAACCTGTGTCTTGGACCGGATTCCCAAAACGTGGACCCCCTTAATTTTTTCAATAAGTTCATCTTCAGATAGGCTGTGCTTTACCAATTCTACCGAAAAGCCATCCTCAGAAAGATTATCGAATGCGTCGGGATGCACATTTTCGAGCAAAAGAATTTTGATACGGTTCTTTGGATATGATAAATTCCTGGGCAAATCGTTCACAAATAAAAATTCATCAAGGTTAGGTGCAACATGATCGGCATTGTTCGCCGCTTTTTCACGGTGCACATTTTCGGTATAGGCAAAAAACTTATCGGCCAATCCGGCCTCACGCATCACATAATCGCTATAACCATCTCCGATTACCTGAATTTCGCCTTCAAGGTTCAAGTGTTTTAAACACTCAATCTTGCCATTATGCGAAGCTAATACATTGTCCTCATCAAACCCAACGATAGTTCCTTCTTCGTTAAATCTAAAAGTATTGGCATAAACCCGGTTTGATGGAATATTATATTCTTCCACAATGGGATCAATAAATTCCTTGAAACCGCAAGAGATCACATAAATATCGTTTGAATACTTTTCGAAAAACTCCTTATTGGTAGTGATTGACTTTGAAATCTTTTTGCGGAGCTGGTCCACCAGGGCTTCCAGACTGTCCCGATGGGCGTTGAGCAATCGAATTCGTCTTTCCAAGGATTCGGTGAACGAAATGTCACCGTCAATGCCGAGATTGGTAATCTCTTGGATCTCTTTTATAACATTGTCCTTATTAGAATTTCCATCCAATGTAATCTCTGCCAAAACGTCCAAGGCTTCCACCTGTGTTAGGGTACTATCAAAATCAAAGACATATTTACGTGCCGCTGCTACCATGAGTTGCCTAAAAATTAAGTTTCAAAATTAAACTTTAATCTCAACCATAATATCACTTGTCCCAAAAAGGATGGTGCAAATGAAAAAATCTCAAAAATTGAAATAAAATTTTACGAAATATGAATTTTGAAGCCTAAAACTGTGGTTGCCAAAAAGACCTCTCTAGAACCATCGACGGGTTTCCTTAAGATAAACCCGATAGGGTTTTCCGAAAAGCTTTTCCAAAGCCTTTTCTTCATGCTTTATCTGGAAATGATTCATATAATAAACAAACCCAGCGGCCAAAAGCGTATTGAAGGCATTGCCCAATTTGATTCCGAAAGCCAGCAAGAATATGAGCATCGCCAAATACATGGGGTTGCGGGTATATTTAAAGATTCCTTTTGTTACCAATTGGGTAGTTTTGCCCAAATCGATGGGGTTTGTTGTCGTCTTGGCTCTTCTGAACTGAAAGATTCCCAAAAACATTACCAAAAATGCCAAACCGACTAGAACCCAAGTCAATTCCTTTCGCCCAAAAAAATCAAACTCACCTACCGGTAAAAACTTATCCAATAAATACATAAAACCTCCGAAGATGACCATCACCAAAGGTGGTAAAATTTTCAATCGCATAACAACTATTGCTGAGATTCGAAATTACTACTTTTGATGCGTTTTAAAGTTTCTATTTTGGACTTGGTATTCGCAACCCATAATCAAAACAAATTAGAGGAAGTTCGGGCCATTCTTCCCAAAACCATCACTTTGCGCTCTCTTGACGATATTGGTTGTCACGAAGAAATTCCTGAAACCGGTGAAACCCTAGCTGAAAATGCCAAGATCAAGGCGGACTATGTGACCCAAACTTATGGTTTGGACTGTTTTTCAGATGATACCGGGCTTCTTATTGATGCATTGAACGGTGCTCCAGGCGTATATTCGGCCCGATATGCAGGGAATCAAAAAAATGCTCAAGACAATATGGCCAAGGTATTGTCAGAACTTGAAAACGTGGATGAACGGACTGCACGATTCAAAACCGTGATTCATTTGAACATAAAGGGTCAGTCGTACCTATTTGAAGGTACCGTTGAAGGCTTGATAACCAAAGTACAGGAAGGCTTGGGAGGATTTGGTTATGACCCCATTTTTAAGCCTTTTGGATTCGATAAGACCTTTGGTGAACTCCCAGCTTCTGTCAAAAACAGCATAAGTCACAGAGGAAAAGCAATTCATGAACTAGCTGAATTCTTAAAAAAAGAAACGATTTAGTCCCCAGACCCATAAATTCAGTTACCTTTGCGCCCTAATAACGCCGCCGGTATGGGCATGGTGTTGCAAGAGCTTCTTTGTCGGATACTTAAAATCGCTCGGGTCAACACAACATATTTGCGATTATAAGTAAACTATTATGACGAAGTTCGAAGCTTTAGGTTTGGACCAACCCCTTTTGAACGCTATTTCCGATTTGGGATTTGAGACTCCTTCCGAAGTACAGGAAAAAGCAATTCCACTTTTATTAAATGAAGAAACCGATTTGGTCGCCCTAGCGCAGACCGGAACCGGTAAAACCGCAGCCTTTGGTTTTCCCATGATTCAGAAAATCCACGTGGAGAGCCGAACCACACAGGGGCTCATACTTTCCCCTACCCGTGAACTATGCCTGCAAATTACCAATGAACTGCAATTGTATTCCAAATATGTTAGCGGACTCAATACGGTTGCCATTTATGGAGGCGCAAGAATTACAAAACAGGCCAGACAAAAAAAGAGAGGTGCACAAATTGTAGTTGCCACTCCCG
>NZ_JANQIH010000101.1 GCF_028282265.1 Allomuricauda sp. | reverse complement strand
TCCAAGTTTCGAAGGCCTTGTACAAATTGTCCCTTAAAATCGGTGTAGATGTCAAGTCCATTGGCCATCTTCAATGACTCCGGACTTCCGAACTCTGTCGCATAGGCCCCTGGCTCAATGAGGGTTACCTTGATGCCAAAGGGTTTTACCTCTGCGGCCAGACTTTCATGGATTGCTTCAAATGCCCATTTTGTGGAACAATAATATCCAATAACTGGCATCGACTCAAGACCAAGGCTGCTTGACACGCCCAAAATGTGACCACCACCTTGCCTTCGTAACAATGGCAGAGCAGCCTGGATAACGGAGAGTGACCCAAAAATATTGGTCTCGTAGAGGGCCCGCACATCATCCAAACCTGCTTCCTCAATGGTGCCAACCAGTGAATAACCAGCATTGTTCAGAATAACATCCAATCTACCAAAGTGATTGTGGGCTTGCTCCAGTACAGCCTTAACCTTATCAGTTTTGGTTACATCTAGCTCAAGGGTGAGTACCGTGTCCCTGTACTTTTCTTGAAGGTCGGATATGCTCTCCAATTTGCGTGCTGTTGCCACGACGTTGTCCCCGCGCTCAAGTGCGGCTTCCGTCCAAATACGTCCAAATCCACGAGAAGACCCCGTGATGAACCAAACTTTGTTTTCTTTTTGATATTCCATGATCTTCAATTTTAATGTTAGAACAATACAAAGTTCAATCATCACTTTTGCCCTTGTGTAGCCGAATTGGGTAAGTACGTAGCCAAAGTGAGGTAGTTGGTTTTAACCCAGGGGAAACATATTGTAAAACTTCAACTAGAGTTGAATTGAATGAGGTCCAAAGCTAATGAATGTTCATTATGATAGGGACTAGCCCTGAAGATGGATTCATTACCCATTTATTTTTATGAAAGTAGAACATAAATCAAAACCGTTGCTACTACAAGTATAGCGCCCATAATATTCACCAAAGGCCATTTTTTGTCTGAAGTATCTTCGTACGTTTTTTCTGTGTAAACTGTATCCCCATACATTTTAGAAACAATAAACATGATAATAAAATTTAAAACGAACTCTATACCCCAAAGATGTACAAAATGGATATTTACGTCAAAAACAAATGTGGTCAGAATGTAAAAGGTGAATCCGAAGAAAAGCCCCGCTTTTGCCCCAATTGCGTTAATTTGTTTTACAAAAATTCCAGCGATTATTACCGAAGAAATAGGGATAAAGAAAATACCATTTAATTCCTGTAAAAGAAAATAAAGCCCATCAGGAGCATAAGCCACTAGAGGGGCGACAGTTATTGATATGATGGCCAATAGTACCGATACCAATTTTCCATACCGAACTAGTTTTGCATCCGAAACGTTTTTATCAATAGTTTTTTTATAGATATCATAGCAGAATACGGTACTTGCTGAATTAAGTACACTATTGAATGTGCTAAGGACCGCACCAAGAATAACCGCTGCGAAAAAACCAAACAAATACGTTGGCAATATTTTCTTCACCAGCATGGGGTAAATCAAATCTGGTGTTTCGTAGTAGGAGTCTTGAAAATAGTAAAAGGCAATCAACCCCGGCAAAACAATAATCAGGGGTACCAAGAGTTTAAGAACACCTGTGTAAATAAGACCTTTCTGCGCTTCAATCAAGTTCTTTGCTCCAAATGCTCTTTGAATGATAGCTTGGTTCATTCCCCAAAAATAAATTTGATTGATCATCAGCCCTGTAAACAATACAGAAAAGGGCAAAACGGAATCTGGCTTTCCAATAATATCAAATTTATCAGGAGCAAAATCATATACGGTAGAGAGCCCTTCAAGTATATTGCCTCCACCAATTTCATACAATGCAATTCCAGGTATCAATAAGCCCCCCAACATAAGTCCCACACCATTTAGAGTATCAGAATATGCAACTGCTTTTAATCCCCCAAAAATGGCATACAAAGAGCCTATTACGCCGATGATTAAGACCATGTAGATCATAGCTACACTCTTAGGAACACTAAATAGTGTAGAAAAATCGAAAACACTTTCAATATTGATAGCACCCGAGTACAATACAATAGGCAACAAGGTAGCCACAAAGGAAAGCATTAATAAAAAGGCCACGATAGAACGGGTTAAGCCGTCAAAACGTTTTTCTAAAAACTCCGGAATAGTGGTCAGGCCCATCCGAATGAACCGTGGCAAAAAGAAAATTGCAGCAATGACAAGCGCAATCGCGGAAGTAACCTCCCAAGCAATGACTATAATCCCGTTTTTATAGGAACTTCCGTTCATTCCTATCAAATGCTCGGTAGAAATATTGGTCAAAATCATTGACCCTGCAATTATGGGTCCTGTTAGACTTTTTCCGGCTAGAAAATAACCTTTTGCCGTGCTAAAGTTATCTTTTCTAAGCTTATAAACTGTATAAATGATAACGAATAGCGTAAATCCGAAAAAACCAATATATGCAGAGATCATTATGGCAGTTACCCAATTAGAATTTCAATGTTGCTGGCAAATATTTAGCAACCAAATCTTCATAATAGGGCTTTAATGCTTTGGAATCTGGTGGCGTGGGTGCTTTTGAATACAAATCGTAGGGATTGAATTTTTTGACCCACTCAAACATTTCATGGTCTTTTTTGTCCATTAAATGATCGTATGCTCCTTCACGGTGCTGGGCATAGAACGAATGGTAGCGAATCATATAAAGTGCTGGCTCGGGCAAATAATCTTTCATGATTTGATACAGATATTCATCATGCCCCCAGCTCATTTTAACTTGGTCCAACCCGCAATTTTCCTTGTACACCCCAAGTTTACTTGTATATCTTTCGTCTTTTGAATCTGGATTCTCCTCAAAAAACTCAGGATATACTATCTTATCAGAAAAGGCACATCCAACAGGGAAAGTATCGCCCACAACGGCCCACTGCGGTTCGCCAAAGAGACAGAGTACTTTGCCCACATCGTGTAAGAAACCGGTCAGCACAAACCAATCAGGATGTCCATCGGCACGAATCGCCTCGGATGTTTGCAACAAGTGCTGCAATTGATCCAAATCGATATCTGGGTCGCTATCATCAACAAGCGTATTAAGAAAATCGACAGCTTCCCAAAGTGTCATGGTACGTTTATCAAATTTCAGAAATTCGGCTTCCTTTTCTTTTACGAAATCATAGGTCTGAAACTTATGGTTTAACCTATAGAATTCACGTACGCCATCAACCCTTTCAGAATCGACATAATTTCTGTAGTCTTCTTTCTCTTTTACCGTTTCGTCAGGGTCTGGGTAGCGCCGTAACAAATCATCTTCCCAGTCATCCACATCGTTCATTGGCTGCCGAAGATTCTTATTTTCAGATGGTTTCATAGACACTGTATTTGGTTAACGTAGGAAAGCTAAAGTACTGTTTCAGAAACTAGAGAACATGGAATATCATTTCAAAAATATGGATATTTTCAAGTCCACTGATTTATATTGATTTTGTTTGTATATTTTTTTTAATCAATTGACTGGGCGGATAGCCAAATTGCTTTTTAAAACAACGACTGAAATACAAGGGGTCGTTAAATCCCACTAGGACAGAGACCTCAGAAACGTTGTATCGCCTGCTTCTCAGTAAACCTGCCGCCTGTTTTAAACGTATCGTGCGAATGAATTCGTTAGGTGCCAAATCGGTCAACTCTTTGATTTTCCTATATAATTTGGAAGAGCTCATATTTAGTTCTTGGCACAACAAGGAAGTGGTTAAATCGGCCTCACCAATTTTTCTATCGATCAGTTCAGTTATTTTTTTCATGAATTCTTCATCGATGGGCGAGTGTGTCAAAAGGGATATCTCGCTGTCGACCTCACCTGAAAACTTAGCCTTCAGTTCTTTTCGTGAATTAATGATATTTACGATTCTGGTCTTTAGCAATGCAGGATCAAAAGGTTTTACCATATAGTCATCGGCACCTACATTGTATCCATGTACCTTATCCTCATTTTCAGAACGTGCGGTCAATAAAATAACGGGAATGTGGCTTATGGCCTCATCCTTTTTTAATTCTTCGCAGAATAGAAGTCCATCCATAATTGGCATCATAATGTCCGCAACACATAGTATGGGCATTATCTTACGACACATTACCAGGCCTTCCTGTCCATTCTCGGCACAATATACCTTGTAGTACTCTGAAAGATATTCCTCAACATAGTTCCGTAATTCAATATTGTCTTCTATAATGAGTATTTTCTCTTTGATATGGGTTGATTGTACAATCTTCTTTTTAGGGGTAGTTTTTCCCAATGCTTTTATACCCGATGTTTTTATTGATACGTTTCGTATTTCATTTTCATCAAAATACTTTCGTTCAATTGGTATCTTCACCGTAAAAATCGAGCCTTTGTTTGGTTCACTCTCGAGTACTATTGTTCCCTTATGAACTTCTACAAGGGACTTTACCAGTGAGAGCCCGATACCTGAGCCGGTTGTACTGTCTTTACCGTTTCTTGCCTGGTAAAAGCGTGAAAAGATATTCTTTTGGGCTGATTGTGGTATCCCAATACCGTCGTCACTTATTTCGAGCAACAGGTGCTTTTCTGAGTCGTCGGTGAATCCTACGAACAGGTCTACGCTACCATTACTATCCGTAAATTTTATTGCATTGGACAAAAGATTGTACAATATCTTATCCAATTTATCCTTATCCATCCATCCAGTAATAGCATCGTGCTCTCAATTAAAGTTAAAGGATATGTTCTTGCTAACGGCCCAATCTTTAAAGGAGTCAAAAATATTCTGGCATTGCTGTAATATATCGATTTCACCGACTTTTAGGCTCAACTCTCCTGTTTGTGCCTTTCTAAAGTCCAGTATTTGGTTAACGAGGTTAAGCAACAGATTGGCATTTTGATGGATAAGTTGGGAGCGTGACTCCAAAAAATGATTTTGTATTTCGTTCGACTTTTTAACAAGGTCTTTGGCCGGACCTAAAATTAATGTCAGAGGTGTTCTAAGTTCATGTGAAATGTTAGTGAAAAATCGAAATTTTTCATTGTTCAACTTTTCAATACGCTCCTGTTTTATTTTTTCAAAAAGCAAAGCTTGACGCAAACGGGATTTGTTTTTTAATTCTCTTCGGACAATAAAAAAACCGATTAATAAAACAATCAGTGTAATCAACAAAGCTTCTGGAGTTAGCCAAAATGGTGATTTTATGGTGATATCATAAGAAGCAAAATCACTCCAATATCCATTGCTATTGCTGGAACGTAGCTTAAAGGTATACTTGTCGGGATAGAGGTTTGTATACTGTACGGTTCTGGAATTGCTTCCGACAGTAATCCAGTCCTTATCAAAACCTTCCAGCTTGTACTCATATTTGTTCAAACGTTCGTTGGAGAAAGAAGGGTTGGAAAACTGTAGTGAAAAATTTCGGTTGTTATAATTGAGAGCCACCTTTTTTCCATAATTAAGATCCTGCATATCAAACTTTTGTTTGTTGATTTTGACCCCTGGATAGACTAATTTGTTCTGAACTTTAAATTCTGTGATAAAAGGTTTTGGTGACCACTGGTTTTCCTTCAAGCTGTAAGGTGAAAAATATATGACACCATTCTTGCCCCCGAGGAAGATATCTGAGCCCGCTATGTGATAAAATCCACTTGAACTGAACACATCCAATCGATTACCACTATTCGTATTGTAAACACTGACCTCATTGTTTTCTGTATCCAATTTGGCAATACTGTTGTTCATGTTTAACCAGATCATACCGTTGGCGTCAGTAAGCATATCGGTTATCCATTTACCAGATAGTTCAGCAGGACCATCGAACCTTTCAAAAGCATCCTCTTTCGAATTGTAATAACTGAGACCGAGTCTTGTTGCGGCCCATAAATTATTCTGGGCGTCTACGATGATATCGCTTACGTTATCATGTGGTAGGCCTCCTGGATAATCTGTAGAGGCCCTGTAATTCTTAATGTCATTTGTTATTAGATCTAAGCTAGCTACACCATCCTCGGTAGCGAACCATATCTTTTTATTGTTATTTTCTACTACGATTTTATTTATGGACCGCCCGGGAAGCAGTCTTCCCATATCTTGAATTGGAGTCAATGTTTTTTTATCAAAAAAAAGTGCTCCGCCCTCAAAAGAGCCAGCTATCATGCTGGTAGCACTGAAGTTGCTAAATGTGAGCACCGACGAGCCTTGGAATCCCAAATCTACATCTCTCCAAGTATTTTTGATATAGTCGTAGACCAAAATACGACCATCCCAAAGCCCGCAATAGAAAACTTTGCCATCTTCAGAATAGATGCTGGCAATATCATATTTTTTGTCAAAAAGTGGCAGGAACTCATCTTCATGCATGACGAACAAACCATTGTGCCTAGTAGCAACAATTACTTTATTGTCATATGTTTTTGAAAATCCGCGTATTCGAGGAACTTGATTGTCAATGTGCAACGAGATGCTCTTATTAAGTTTGAACTGGTTTTTGTACGGATCATATTTATCAAGTCCATCTTCGGTGCCAATCCATAATACTCCAGAAGTATCAAAATAAAGCGCATAAACAAGGTTATCTACAACAGAACTATCATCTGAAAGTATGGTATAGTGCCAATCGTAGTTTCCATCTGCTATATCTTCTAGTCGGTTACAGGTAAGAAGACCACCCAACGTACCGACCCAATATTGTCCTTCGGGGGAACGCGCCACTGAAATAAAATGAGGTCCTAGTTGCTCTCTGACTCCTCGGTTTTCTATATATAGATTTTTAAAAGCATTTTTTTCCTCGTCTAGTTTGAAAAGGCCATTTCGTGTTCCGATAAAAATATCTGATTTATGATCTTGGTAGATAAAATTCAAATAGGGGTTTTGTTCTTCTAGATCAGATGGTGATAAGGTGTACTGGAATATACGGTTACTGTTTCCGTCATTGTCCAACACTATTTTCGCAACAGATTTTTTTCCGTACGAACCGACCCAAATATTTCCCTGGTTATCTTCGAAAATTTCCTTAACATAATTGAATCCATCGATATTAATCTTGATAAAAACATCTTCACTACGCAAATACCTGTAAAGTCCTCGAGTCTTTGTGCCTACCCACACTCTTTTTTTGCTGTCCACAAGTACGGAACGTATTTCGCTATCGCCCAGACTATCTGGATTATCGGCCTCTGATAAAAACGTTCGAAAGGAATGGCGCTCTAAATTCAAATAGGTCAATCCATTTCTGGTGCCAATCCAAAGTTCATTGGAATCACTATCGAACTCCAAGGCTGTAATATCATCATTTTTGAGTCCGTAGGTATTGGTCAAACTACTCAGGTAGGGTCTAAACTGATACCCATCAAAACGATTAAGGCCCGAAAATGTGCCTAACCATAGGAGACCACTGTTATCTTGTGTGATATGGCGAACAGAATTGTGGGACAACCCATCATTATCATTGTAATGTTCGAACTTGATATTCTGAGAATTACCCAGAAAACATAGGAATAGTATCGGAATCAATTCTTTCCGGTACAGTCTTTCACAAAATTGAAACATCCAATGCATAATGTAATTTACAATTTATCAATCACTTACAAGTGATTTTTCCGTACCCAACCGTTCTATCGTTCCAGTTTTCAAATCAATGGTAAAATTATTAGAGGGTGCACCGTTAAACGAGCTATAAAAAATCCTTGACCAGGACCGTAGGTTTTCTTCCTCTGAATTTTGCCACTGCTCGCACAACAATTCATATTGTTTCAGTCGATGGGCACTTATTTCTGAAAAAGCAAGCTCGTCTGCCTTGTACATCTTGTAGAAATCAAGAATCATATCCAAACCCGTCCATTCCTCAAAATCCGAAAGAGTGACATTAATTGCATCTAATCGAGATAAAAGTTTACCGGAATTTATGGTACTTTCAGAGAGTAATTCTTTTCCTGATTTTAATATGACGTTCTCCACAAATTGTTTGGGCCAATCATCTGGAATAAATCGAAAACGAACCAACTCATTCAGATGCCAATTAGTGAAGTCTTTGTAGTTTTTTGAACGTAAGATGTCCTTGTCCCAAATCAGTGTATCTCGAGTTTCCCTTAAGTGTTGGTGTTCCCTAGAATACAATGAGAACAACGAATTGAATTGGGGAACGTCACTTAATAAAACGGTCTCAACTTGATATTCATGCTTGGAATTTAAAGTCAATATTTTATAAGCTGACGGATAGGCGGCCAGTGAGGGTGTCTGTATGTTAAAGAGCGTGTTCCCTTTTGCAGAAGTATGTACCCCGGTATCATTTAAGTGCATATGTCCACCAAAATGAATTTGTAGTCCCGCATCAGCAAAAATTTCCGACACTTCTTTGTTTGGAATCCTGTGTGATTGCAATTTATCGGACCCAAAAAGACTTTTTATGGCTTCAGAGGCCCCATCGTTAAATTCTACTATGGGGTAATGACTAAAAGCAATCAGATTTTTATCCCTGCGTTGGGCTTCTCTGGATACTTTTTTTACCCAATCCACCAAATGTTTCTTATGTACAACAACATCATTGTAGCCAACACTTGATCCATGAAAATGGGAAGCCGTATTTGCCTCATTTGATATGTTTTCTTTTGGTACATATACATTGCCATCAATAGCCAAAAGCCAGATATCTCGAATAGGTTCTATCAAATAGCTTACATCCGGAATAGGATTATTTGTATCTGAAATAGGATAACTTCTTTTTGTCAATGACGCCTCATCGCTCGCTTTTCTGTAGGTATAATTGTCATACGAATATGTGGAATATGGAGTTTCCCAATAGAAAAATTCTTTTCTCGGGTAAAAACCAAAATCGGCCAGCTCGTCGGTAATCTCTTGATAGCCCCATTCTTTGATGTCTTCTGTGATTATTGGGGTCAAAGCATATGTATTTGAGGGTTTTAACATGCTCGAATCACTGAAAATAGGCTGTTCCTTACCATCTTCTCCAAGAAAATTTGTTTTACCTCTTTCCTGAGTAAATGGACGAACGGGATCATGATTTCCGGTAGTCATTAAAAATTGAATCCCATGGTTTTTTGAATACGCTTTAAGTATTTTTTTAAGGGCCCTCACATTCATTGGTTGCCCATCATCCGTGAAATCACCGGGAAGGACAACCAGCTTAATATCTCTTCTTGCTATATCTTCTAGTGCGGTCGTAAAGGCAAAATAATTTTCATTGAACAAGCGGGTCGAGCGTACTTGCGCTCCCATAGTTCTAATGGTGTGGTATTTGCCGGTTTCGGAATTTAACACACCTCTATAGTCCGTATCTGAGAATTCGGCGCAGATATCCTGAAGGTGTATATCTGCCAGAAAAGCAATTTTCACTTGCGGTTTTTGTCCTTCCTTCGTCTTACAGGATGAGAACAGGACTAAAAGGGCAAGAAAAAAACTACCAAGAATATATTTACTTCCGAATTCGCTCATACACGCCTTTGCCAAAATTTATCTGAAAGTTTGAAGAAAATAGAGTTGTTGGAATATAGTAATCGGTAGAAATTATCTGAGCTCCAGATGCTTTTGCTTTTTCAAATCGGGTATAATCGTTGCTTCGTGCCTCCATAGTTCCAGCATCTGCCCTTGTTCGAACCAGATAACCTTTTGACACCAAGGTCCTGATATAGTTGAAATTCTTTATGGGATCATTGATTATGCGAAAGGCGGACTCAGGGTTTCCTTCAGGAATGTTTACAAACAACATCCTATTTTTCAATGATGGATGTCCATCGATGTAGGCGTTTATCTTTTTTTCATTTTCATCAAGAACAAAAATAAATCTGCCTCTAAGGTCTTCTAAATTTGGCCATCCTTTTATGGTTATGGCTTCTTCCAAACTATCATAATCACCCCGTACCATATCTGGGGTAATGAGTTTATCTTTAGATAGAACACTCATGATTTCTGAATCCAAACTATCTAAGGCGGCCTTTGTAAACGGTAACGGGTCAGTAGTTTCAGGCACCTTACTATCTTTTGCATTAATCAGTATGAAAATGGGGGTGTGGTTCGGATTTTTATTGGACCATTCTTTAAGTTCGCGCAACCCGTTTTTAAATAACAATTGATGGCTCCTGAAATCTATATCTTGGATATGAAACATTTTAAGTCCAGGTGCTTTCAACTCAGAATTTATATCAAAGGGCAAAGGGGTTTCCCTGGTTTGCTTTACGATAGCAATGCCTTTTGGCTTGGCATATCTGCCACCTACGGGATCATGAAAAATATCCAGTTCTAAATTGCGTAAACCCAAATCCAATTGGTCTGTTAATGATGGATGGTCGTACTGTAAGGACTTTGCCATTGTTGAATCCAATTGAAAAAGGTAGTTCCATAATGGTTTTTCAATAGCAATTTTATAACTATTGTGACTGCCAATAACCTGAATGTCGTTCAAGGCGATTTCCGATTGACCATATCCGCTTGAATGTAAGAGAACAATCAAGAAGAATAGATGGAGTTTTTCTTTGAAACACATTACCTGCTAATTCTTATTTTGATTCTACGAATTCTACGTTGGTCAATTTAACCACAATAGGATTGGGCCAAATTTTATCATTGTAAAGTCTTTGCGCTTTACTTATTGAAATTTCCAACAATTCTTCATGTTGAATAAATCTTGATGTGGGAATATTTTCAGGCCAATATTCAACAACTAGATCATTCTGCCCCAATACAGAAATCGTAGTATTTAATGTTGCCTTCAAGTTTTTTATCAGAAAATTTCGGCGTCTTCCCTTAAACCAATCCTTTTGCTTGGTTACAAATGCATACACAGCGTTCTCATCTTCGTTTTGGGTAAACCATAAATATCCATCTTTGACAAGGGTAGGAAGTGGCCTTATATTTTTTATAGCCTCATCGTTAACAAACATCCAAAGAGCCAGTTCACGCAGAAGCTCTTCTTGTTCTATTGGGATTTCACCATTTGGTTTTGGACCTACATTTAACAGAAAATTTCCGCCCTTGGCGCGAACTTCAATAAGTTTTTCTATCAACTCCGTGCCATCTTTATATTCTTCATTGGTAGGTTTATACTGCCATTGGGTGCCCATGGTCATACAAGTTTCCCATGGATCGGGCATTGTACCATTGGGAATTTTTTGCTCAGGGGTTTCCATTTCACCCCGGGTGATAAGAATATTGGGGGCTATCGAATGTACATATTGAACCAATGGACCACTTTCAAAGGCATCGAAAAATAGTACATCAATAGGCCCATAATCGGTTATCAGCTCCTTTATTTGTGCTTTATCGTATTCCAAAAGCTCAACATTTTTGGTGATTTGGCTCATCTTGCCTCTGCGGGAAATCGTAATTCCTTGTTTGTTTAAAAAGCTAAAATCCTCAGGGGAGAAATATACTCCAATCTTAAGTCCTTGTTTACGTAAAGCTTTGAAAAGTATATCGGTAATATCATTCCCATAAGGCGTATTCATGATATTGAAGTCCGTTGTTTTGGTATCCCACATACAAAATCCATTGTGGTGTTTTGTAGTGAAAACGACATACTCCGCTCCCGTCAATTTGAAAAGACGTGCCCATTCATCAGCATCAAATTTATCTGGGTAAAATGTTTTGGGGAGCTCATTTATATACTTATTTACATATTCTTCTGATGCTCCAACCATGGAATGGCTTATAACGCTTCCCAATTGGGAGTCTATGCTCCAATGGATAAATAAGCCAAACCCTAAATCCATAAAATCTTTTTCAAGGACCGGGTCGTTTTTAAGCTGTGCAAAAGCGCAAATGCTTATGATGTTGAAGAGGAAAAAATGCTTTATCGAATGGTGGCACATCGCTATTTGGTTGTATTACATCTTATCCAATGAAATTAATAGGTAAAATACTTATTCAATACTACTATTTCTAGACATTTGAAGTGTGAGAATACCACCGCTCGTGATGTCCTCATGCGAAATAGCAAATGATTTTAATGGCTTGTCATTGAACAAAATCCCATCAATGTAAACGTTGTCTTTGCTATTGTTCAAAACGTTTATTTCTAATCTTTTACCGGAATAAAAGTCAGGATTCAGCTCAATGGTCATTTTATCAAAAATGGGACTTCCAATCTGATACTCGGAGTTTTCTTCCGTACCACCGTTCATTTGAAACAGTCCAATTTTCATTAACACAGCCAGACTGGCCATTAGACCTTGATCTTCATCACCATTATAACCAGTTTCGGGGGATAGACCACTGAATACCTTTTCTACAACCTTTCTGGACCAATATTGGGTCAAATCCGGCCTACCCAATTTATGGAATACAAATGCCGTCTGCATAGAGGGTTGGTTTCCATAATTTATTGGGATACGGCTGTAATCAGGATGCATCTCCCGCTCGTGCGAACTGCCCGCTGTAAAATTGAGCTTTTCGGCTTCTTTAAACTGTCCGTTCAATCTTTCAATTGCTTTATCCTTACCTCCCATTAGCTGGGCAAGTCCGTCCAATTCATGGGGGACGAACCAAGTGGATTGCGATGCATTCGACTCATTAAATCCATTTTCATAGCTAAAAGGGTCAAATTCGGTTTTCCACTTTCCGTCTATATCTTTTGGCCGCATCCAACCTGTATCTGAATCGTATACATTTCTATAATTTTTGGACCTTCTCTTAAAATAGGGATAGTCATCATCATAGCCTAGTTTTTTTGCCAGTTGGGCGAGTGTATAATCTTGATATGCATATTCCATTGTGAGGCTTGCTCCGTCTTGATGCAATCCAAATTTGCCTTCTGGGATGGGGTATGGCACATATCCTTTGTCCAAATAATATCTAAGGCCACCTCCTAGGTTGGTATGATGCTCATATCCCGCCTTTTCCATGATACCGTTTGGCATATGGTTTTTCTTGAGCTTCTGATAAATGGTATCCAGACCTTCGGTTATAATGCCCTTCTGAATGGCGCTGACAATAAAAGGGGTAGTGGACGCTCCTGTCATTACATAGGTATAGTTACCACCTGATGGCCCTCTGGGTATAAGGCCCCCATCTTTTTCGTACTGTAAGAGCGATAGAACAAATTCCTTTTTTATTTCTGGATAGACCAGTCCCCAAAGTGTATTTATGGTCCATTGAGCGCCCCAAAATGCATCGGAATTGTAATGGTTGAATTGGGGTGTCCCGTCATTTTTTAACGGTAGTTGCCCAATTCTAAACTTTTCTCCGGTATTGTCCGGGTAGGCACCGTTTACGTCACTAATAATTTTACGACCAAGCAACGTATGCCACAAGTCGGTATAAAATCGTTTTTGTGCCTTTTCGCTATTGCCTTCAACTTTGATTCTTCCTAAAAGCTCATTCCATTCAAGTTTGGATTCATTAACGGTTTTTTCAAAATCCCAATGCGGCAGTTCTGCCTCCAAATTAGTTGATGCGTTTTTCACGGAAGTATAGGAAATGGCAGCCTTCATTAAAACGGAATCATTTTCTCTGCCTAGGGCCACCAGATAATTGCCACTTTTTTCATCTTTTTCCAGATTGGAGATAGCTGTGTTCAGTTCAACCTTAAAAAAAACGCTTGTAGGTTTAGGTCTCCTTTTGGTGGGAGCGAGGACAAAATTTCCTATCAGTTCAGCATCTCCTGTTTTTTCCAGTTCCCCGTTTATGATTTTACAAGGCCCTAAAATTCCATTAAGATTAAAAAGAATTGCTCTTTCACTGGTCTTTGGAAATATGTATTGATGGAATCCCACACGTTTGGTACTGGTGAGGGCAACATCAATATCATACCGTTGTAGTTGAAGGGAATGATAGCCTGGCGTTATCTCTTCTTTCTCATGACTGAATTTTGAATAAAAATCCTGAAAAACGGAGTCCCTATTCTTATGAGTCAGCGTTACGGGCATTACAGATAGTCCCGATAACTGCCACCCATGAATATGGCTAAAACCTTTAATGGTATCTACTTCATAGCGGTAACCACTTCCCCAGGTACCCTGTAGTTGGGTATCAGGGCTTAAATTGACCATTCCAAAAGGACGACTAGTGGACGAAAAAAGAAACCATCTTGAATTCTTAGTGTCAAGTTGCGGATAAACAAAATCCACAGGAGAGGCACCTTCAAACATTGTTGCTTTATGGTTTCCATTGTCCATTGGATTGCAGCCCATTACAAGTAAGGTGAATATAATTGCCACTATTTTCAATAAACTCATCTTACCCATAATACGTTCAGGTGATTTTTTGTTATCTATATCAATGTAAATACTCATAATCTGCCTCTACTCAACTTCTATTTTTTGATCTTCTAAACCCGCGTCCAACTTCAAATTTTCTGAATCTTTTACCGCTATTTGTTTGTGTTTCATATCAGGAAAGGTAATATCACGCATAAAAACCTGTTCAGTCCCATCCAAGACAAAGGCCGGCCGAAAGTCGTTGTCTTCAAGTGTTAATTGGATATTTTTGAAATTTATATCCTTGGCATGACGCACATAAAAGGCCCATGCCGGTAACTCACCGAACATCGAAAATTCTGGATAATCTTTAATCTTGTTCGATACTTGGTCCAAACGGCTAAGGGGAACATAAGCCATGCCTTTTGTAGCTCGCCCCGGGTAGCTTATTTCAATGTTCTCAATAGTAATATCTTCAACTTTTGCTTCTGGGATACCTGTTATTGATGAAGGAAATGGGTTGTGAAAGAAGTCGACCTCGGGACCTCTCAGGTCGTAATCAATATCAGGGCGCCCAAAGGGCACTTGTACTTTCATATCTTGTATCAAAACATTTTTTATGGTACCGGGTTTTTCACCGCTTCTATGGCCCAATCGTATAAAAATGGCATTCCCGGTATTTTTGGCTGTAATGTTGGAAACCCTTATGTTTTCAATAGCGCCACCGTCAACGCTTTCAATGGCTATTGCCGAACGAAACGTGTCGAATACTTCAACGTTTTCAATCGTCACATTTTTAAACCCGCCATAAGATGCCGTACCAAACTTTATTGCGCTGGCACTGCTTCTTATGGTACAGTTGGCAATATAGATGCTGTCATTGTAACGTGTAGGGTAATACGATTTTAGACATATACCATCATCAGCAGAGTCAACATCACAATTGGTCACCTGAACATTTTTACAGTCAGTTATATCAATACCATCATTGTTCCAATATGCACGGTTCACAATTTTTAAGTTATCTAACCTTAACTGCTCACAGAGTTCAAAAGACAGGCCCCAACAAGAACCATTGTGTAAATTCAAATCTAAAACCGCTACATTTTTACATGTGGAAAAACGAAAGAGTTTAGGTCGTGCGGTCTCATTTGGACGCATTCGCCTATAATTATACTTTGGGTCTATTTTAATCCCCGCATGGTGAAGACTATCTATAGCAAGGGCCAAAGCCCTGCCCTGTCCATCAATTTTGCCCTGCCCGTATATTTTAAAGTTATCTGCCTTATAGGCCACCAATAGTGCCATTTGCGAGTTGTCATCTTTTTTTGGCGTCTCCGGTTTGCCCTCCATGGCAATAGTCTTGTAATGCAACGGATCTGAACTGCCCAATAACACGGCATCTTTTTTTAAGTAAAGGCTCACATTGGATCTCATCTGTAAGCTACCTGTTAAATAGTTCCCTTTTGGAAAAACCAAAGTGCCCCCGCCATTGTTATTAATGGTATCTATAAGGTTTTGGAGCTTTTCAGTGTTTATGGTCATACCATCAGCCCGAATACCGTGGTCAGAAACAAGGTATTCGGTATCACTGGTCTTTTTCTCGTATTCTAAGGTAACTTGTGTATTGATCAATTGCGGCTTGGAAGGTTCTTTGCATGAAAAAAGAAGCGCATTTACCATTACTATAAAAACCAAGTGCTTAAGATATGTTGTTTTAAGAATCATAGTTTACATTTAATTCCCCCAGTTTTTATTGGGTGTATTTCCTAATTCAAAGATTAAAGTACCCCCTTTTGCCACGGAGTTAAAATCAATGATACTTGTGTTGATTTCTGCTCCGTTCCAAAATACCTTTTGAATAAAAATATTTTCTTCCGAAAGTTCCTTTGCGATGATCTGCAAGGGCTTTTCTGTTGTTTCAATGGTTATCTTCTTAAACTGTGGCGTGGTCAATGCCATTTCCGTACTACCAGGAAAGATCGGATAAAGCCCCAAAGTTGACCATATGTACCAAGAAGACATGGTACCTGCATCATCGTCCATTTCTTTGACAAAGCCCTCAGGGTCATCTTTGAAGATTTTTCGTGTTATCGGGGTGCTCCATTTTTCATGGGTGCCATACCAATTATTGGTTTCTTCGTTCAAAAGGGTGTGCACTAATTTTTGGGTTTTCCAAGGCGACTCGGTATAAGCGTACAAATACGGAACCTGTATATCTGGCTGATTTCCAATATTGAACAATTCTTCTTCAAAAAACCGATCCAATTGGTTTTCAAATTCTTTTTTGCCACCCATCATTTTCTGAATGCCATTGATGTCAAAGGGGACCAACCAACGGTACTGCCACAAAGTACCTTCGTAGAGTCCGTCACCATGCATGATGTCTGACTTCTCATCCATTGTTTTGAACTTTTCACGCCAAATAGACTTGTAATCCATTGCCTTGTTCAGATAGGTATTGGTATCATCGTCAAACCCTAATTCCGAGGCTATTTGTGCCAATGCCCAACTATCGTAACTAGATTCAAGAATCTGATCTGGAGATCTATAGCTGTAGCCTAATGCTTCTTGTTTTAGCTCTTCATAAACATCCAAAAGTGAAAATGGCAATAGCCCTTTTCTATGTGCATCGAGCAACACGATTATGGCGTGTTCCGTTCGAACCGTTAAAAACGGCTCTGTTTCGGTCGCCCAGTCCACCTTGCCTTGTTTGTACAATGCTTTTAAGGAAACCGTTATGTCTTTGAACTTATTGGGATATAGTAAAGAAAAAAGCGGCATCTTGGTTCTAAAGGTGTCCCAGATCGACCAGCCATGGTAATAATTTCTGTTATCGGTTTTGTACAGTTTACCATCACTGCCCCTATAGATATTATTGGGTTCGTCAATGATAAAGGGAGTTTGCAGGGTATGGTACAAATGGGTGTAGAACAAACGTTTTTTTGATAAATCATCAGTTTCAACAACAACCTTTTGCATGTGGTTTTCCCAATCGGTTTTAGCCAGCTCAACGATGTTTTCAAAAGAATGCGCTTGGGCATTTTTTAAATTATTCATCGCATGGTCAACACTTACAGTTGATAGCGAACAGTGTACCAAAATTTCTTCATTGGAAGAGGTGGAAAAAGAATATATCAAAACCGAACCGTTCTCATCGATTTTAACTTTATCCTTATCTATTGATAGCGCATAAAAAAAAGTGTAATTCCCCTCATTACAAACGGTAGCTGCTGCAATTTCGCCAGTTATCATGCCATTGGGCAAAACAGTATGCTTTTCGTAATTGAATGCAGAAAAAGAGCTTGCAAGATCAATCTTTAAACCTGCATTCATAGTTTTTGGGAAAGTATATTTATGATAGCTAACCTGTCTGGTTGCTGTCAATTGGCAAGTAACCCCATTTTGTAGGGCAACTTTATAATAACCAGCTTGTGCAATTTCACTGGTTTTTTCCATTTTTATGGTCTTTGGGATTGTATCCAGGTTATCCAAAACCAAAGGAAGTATTCTGATATTGCCACCTGTACCTCTACAGCCTACCCCAGAAAATCTTGTGTTTGAAAACCCTAGGATTTCATCAGAACTATAATCATAACCGGAATGTGCCAAAGGATAGGTGTCCGGTGCAGGTTTCACCATTCCAAAGGGAATCGCCGCAGCTGGATCGGTTTGCCCATGGTCATCTGCAGTAGAAATAAAGGGATCAATGAACCCTACAAGCCCATTTTGGTTTTTTGCTTCTTCTTGTATTTGCTCTTTACATGCCCAAAACATAAGAAAAAATAAAAAAGACAATAGGAAATTTCTTAAATGCACTACATCAAATTAAGTATTAACCACTCAAAAATGCTCTTTGGCCATGAAATAAAAATGAGCAGGCGATTTATACCTGCCCATTACTTGAAATTAAACTAAACTAACTCAAATGATATTTTTAAAATGCTAATAACCAGGATTTTGCAACAAAGTTCCACTTGAAAGCTGAATTTCCACACCAGGAATAGGCCTTAGTAAATGAATACTTGAATCAAACGCGCCGTGATCTATCACCTGAGGATTATAGAGGTTGATGCGTTCTTCCAGCTTGCCGGTACGTTTTAAAACGGCCCAACGGTTGGTTTCCCCTGCTAGTTCTCGGGCACGTTCATCAAGAATCTCATCAATGTCTACAGTAGTCAATTCATCAGCAACACCAGTTGCACGCTCTCTTACCCTGTTTATATGGAAAAGTGCTTGTCCTGTATTACCGGCACCTAGGTGTGCCTCTGCCGCCAAAAGATGTGTGCCCGCCACTCTAAAAACGAATGTATCACGTGCACCACCTACTATCTCATCAAAAACAGTATCATCAAATTTTTCAAAAATTGGAAAATTATTGCGTAAAATGTTTGATGAATATTGGTAGGTCACACCCGGTACATTATCTGGAACACCAAATTCATATTGATCTGGCTGGTATACATAATATCGGTTTAACCTGTCTTCCAAATCTGCTGCATCCAATGCATTTTTAGGGAAAAACACGACGGTATCCCCGGGCAATATTAAATCACTAGGTATGGGGCCGTCTCCATCTGGATCAAAGGTTGTTTCCTCATCCGCAAAAAGTACCCGATGTATTGTTGGGTCTTCTCGAGAATCATTATCGGCAAATAAAGAGTAGAAGAAGTTCGTTGGCTGTGCGCCAAAACCACTTACTCCATAAATGTTTCCTGATCTACTGATGCCTGGATATTGAAATACCTGGCTCATGAAGATGGAATGTTTATTGTTATTCAAATCATCTGCAAGACCTTCGGTACCCCATTGTACCGCAAAAAGAATCTCATCATTGATTTGGTTGGCAACATCGAAAACTTCAGCATACGATTGACTCCTGATATCGTAGGAACCAATTGCAGCTTCTGCTAAACCAGCTGCTGTCTGAAAATCATTTGCTTCGGCGAAAGAGCTATAACCTCTGGTAATATAAACTTCGGACAGTAAATGTTGTGCAGCTCGTGATGAAAAACGCCCTGGATCTGGTGATTCTTCCAAAACTGGTATGGCCGCCTCTAAATCTGCGATAATCTGTAGATAGACTTCTGCTTCCGTAGCACGGGTGTAATCATTTCTTATAGTAGTCTGTTCTTCAAGTTCAATTGGGACACCCCCGTACTGCTGCACCAAGTTAAAATAGGCAAGCGCCCTAAGTGCTTGTGCTTGTGCAACACCCAAATCCCTTGCGGAAATATTGGATTCACTGAAGTCAATCTCATTTAAAAACCGATTAATGGCTAGATTGGCCCTACCTATTACACGATAGTTACTCGCCCAGACCGTAAATCCATCATTTTCATTTAGATTAAAATAATCGTTTTCAGGGTTAAAGGCAAAGTTCTCCGACCTAGCGGCGAATATATCCGTTCCAAAAAATTTAAAAGTATAATCACGGTAAACATCGCGCAGCTCACTATAAATACCGACGACCAGTTGATCGGCATTTTCCTCATTAATAAAGTTTTCTGCCGTTATATCAGATTTTGGATCTTCCTCCAAAAAGTCATCACAGGCACTAAAAGCAATCATACCTATTAGTGCGAAACCGAAATATTTGAATTTTCTCATTCGTTTCATTTTTAATGTTTTTTATTGTTAATAGGCTACTTTTAAACCAAACAAGAAGGTTTTTATGGCATAGGTCTGACCAAAGGAGTTATTTAGTCCCGTCTCTGGATCTGGCCCTGCGAAATCTGTGAACGTGAATGGGTTTTGAACATCAAGTGACAATCTAAAATTAGACATTCCGAATTTGTCCAATATCGTTCGCGGGAATGTATAACCTAACCCAATATTACCAATCCGCACAAAGTCAAAACTGGTATTGAACCATGAGAAACTAGCATCTTCACCATATTCTGGAGACGGGAACTTAGCATCTTGGTTGAGAGGTGTCCAATAATCCTGATCTAAACTATTAAATACCGCCCTATCGCCTTGGAAGGTCGAGAAGTTCTGAAGAAACTCTGAATGTCCAAAAGTACCTTGTCTCGTATTTATCTGAACATTAAGTTCAAGGTTCTTATAGTTAAAAGTATTGGTCATACCCGCAATCCAATCGGGTGATTGGGAGCCTAAAACTACTCTATCCTCTTGAGTTATGGCACCATCATCATTTTGGTCCACAAATCGGTATTGTCCTGGCAAAAAGCCAAATGATTGTGCTTCTTCAAGGTCATCGGTGCCATAGATACCATCTACCTCATAACTCCATACGGCGTCAATGGGAGCGCCTACCTGCAATACCCCATTAAAACGGTTATCCGTACTTATGGGTATTTGATCTGTATCACCAAAAAGCTCTAAAATCTCATTATCGTTGGTAGAGAAATTAAAACTTGTTCTCCATGAAAAATTATCCGTACGTAGATTTACTGTATTTAAAGTTAATTCTACACCTTTATTACGTACCGAACCAAAATTTCCTACGGTAGTTGGTAAACCGCCATCTCCAAAACCCGAGACAGAAGATAAAGCTCGAGCCAAAATACTACCATCGGTAGTTTTATTGTAGTACTCAAAAGAAAGGTTTATTCTATTGTTTAGTATGGCTAAGTCCACCCCTAGATTCAATTCCCTGGAAACCTCCCAGGTCAATTCTGAGTTTGGCAATGTTTCTACAAATTGCCCGGTGGCCAAATCACTTCCGAATAAAAAACTCGTTTGGTTTAAAAACGCAAAGGAACCAAAGGGATCAACTACATTATCATTACCTGATTCCCCATAACTTACCCGAAACTTTAAATTATTCAACCAATTAGTTTCTTTAAGAAAGTCTTCTTGGCTCGCTCTCCAGGCAAAAGCCGCAGAAGGAAAGAAATCCCATTGATTGCCTGCAGCTAATTTTGAAGATCCATCATACCTTCCCGTAAAAGTAAATAGGTATTTATCTTGAATATTGTAGTTCAAACGTGCGGCAAATGAAGCTAAGGTCTCTTGCGTTTGAAAAGTACCAAAAGAACGAATATCGGTACCCCCTTCCGTATTAAAGAAAGAAAAAGCATCGGTATCAAAATTCCGGACTTCAATATCACTACCCTCCGTATTATCAAAAAACAATGAGGTAATTAAAGTTGCTTTTAAGTTGTGTCCTTCCGTAATATTAAAATTGAAATCTGCGATGTTATCCCAAGTATATGAGGTTCTTAGGCGCGTATCATAAGAGGACCTAACCCTAGTTGGGTCGTTGCGTGAACTTCTAGTCAGCAATCCCCTGTACTCGCCAAATCGGGAAGACGTAACTGTTGGGGAAAATTGCGTTTTAAAATTAAAAAAATCATTGTGCCGGTAATTTAAAAATACATTTGCTATGACATCAAGTGACCTTGTCTCTGCGGTATACGACCCTTGAGCTTCAAAGAAAGGGTTGGCGAATCGTAAATCTTGTACATCAGGGAATATTACCAACTCTCCATTGGCATCAAAAGGGCTAACGGTGGGAGCTAAACGCAACGAACTACGAAAAAGCTCGGGGCTACCTGCCTCACGTTCAGAAAGTGCCAGATAGGTTTTAACACCCAAGGTCAATTTATCACCAATTTTTTTTGAAGCCGACAATGAGATATTATAACGTTCAAAATCTTCAATACCCATAATACCTTCATCCTTTAAATAACCCAAAGATGCGTTGTAAACGAGACCATTATTACCACCGGACATCCCTAAGGTATGACTGGTCTGAATTCCGGTCTCCCTTAGTAAACCTGCCCAATCTGTGTAGTTTTCATTGGCAACATTATCTAGTTCTTCCGGACTTTGAAATTCAGTTGAGCGGTCTATGAGAACATTGTTATAGGCATCTATGCTAAAATCAGTGCCTTGCCACTCTCTGGCACGCAGCACATCATCAACAAATTCTACATATTCAGCACCACTTAAGAAGTCGGGTAGATTGGTTGCGGAACGAAGACCAAAGGTTGCATCGTAGGTAATTCTTGTTACTCCTTCAATACCATTCTTTGTAGTGATGATAACCACACCGTTAGCTCCACGCGCACCATAGATTGCCGTTGCAGAAACATCTTTTAAGATGTCTATTTGCTCTATATCCGCGGGGTTTAACACATTTATATTGTCAAAAAACACACCGTCGACCACATATAAAGGTTGGTCAGGGTCCGTTGTGATATCATCACTGACCCCATCCCGCTCACTACCTTGATTTGCGGTAATGACCGTGTTACCCCTTATTTGAATGGAGAGTGGCGCACCTGGTTTTGAATTTAACGTCCGTACATCGACACCGGCTACTCTACCTTGAATAGCCTGTCCGATATCAGTTTTACGCTGTTCTGTAACTGTTTCATTGCTCAATGAAGCAACAGCACCAGTCAAATCACTCCTCTTAACTGACCCATAACCTATTACAACAACTTCGTCCAAACCGGTAGATGAGGGGAATAATTGTACAGTTAAATTTGTAGATCCATCCCAAACAATTTCTTTAGTCTCAAATCCGATATAGGAAAACGTTAAGGTGGCACCCTCTTGTGATATCGTAATGGTAAAATTGCCATCAAAATCAGTAACGACCCCGTTGGAAGTTCCTTTTTCTTGTACAGTAGCTGATGGTAATGGTACATTGGTTTCATCTACCACTACCCCTGTAACTTGGGTCTGTGCCAAAGATGCAAACGACACACCAAACATCAACAACATTAGAAGCTTTAGTTTCATGATTTATTATTAGTTAATTAGTTTTAATAAAATTATGTTAATTGATTTCTGAAATGATGGACACATTCTTCCAAAACATGTACAAATCAGTATTTTTTTAAGAAGGAAGGATTTAGAATTTTACGGATCAAACCTTGGTTGTTCCTCTTCAAAGAGGTGTTGTAATATCCATGTTTTTGAAGAAATTATCCATTGTTGTTTATCGCATTTAGACTATTTTCAATCAATACACGAAGACTAACTATTTACACATGCGAAGAATACGTTTTTTTTTCATTGGGAAATATGCATTACTGTTTTTGGGCTTATTTCTGACGGGTTGTACAGAAACAAAAAAAGATAATGCTCCATGGGTGTCTTTATTTGATGGCGGAACCCTAAAAGGTTGGGAGCGGATGGGTGGTGAGGCCCCTTACAGTATTAGGGATGGGGCGATTGTGGGTACCACGACGCACAATACCGCAAATACTTTTTTGACCACAACTAAGATGTATGACGATTTTATTTTTGAAGTAACTTTTAAAGTGGATACAACAATGAACTCAGGCATACAAATAAGAAGCAATAGCTTCGAATATTACCGGGATGGCAGGGTTCATGGATACCAAGTTGAGATTGACCCATCTGACCGGGCATGGAGTGGTGGTATTTATGATGAATCAAGAAGAGGGTGGTTAAATCCTATGACGGAAAATACACAGGCCCAAAAGGCATTCAAGAAAAATGAATGGAACCATTATCGTATAGAAGCCATTGGCGATACGATCAAAACATGGGTTAATGATATCCCTGCTTCACACTTGATAGATGATAAGACGGCAAGTGGATTTATTGCTTTACAGGTGCATAGCATAAAAGAGGACATGGAAGAAGGGACCGAAATTATGTGGAAGGATATAAAAATAATTACGGACAGTCTACCAAAATACTCTCGCAAAACACCAATTGAACCTATAATCACCAAAAACCGCTTAACTATTGACGAAAAGAAAAACGGTTGGCAACTTTTGTGGGACGGAGAAACTACAGAAGGTTGGAGAGGAGCACGTTTGGACGAATTTCCTGATAAAGGCTGGAAAATGGAAGATGGCGTCCTCACGGTTTTGTCTTCGGGAGGAGAAGAGTCCGCCGCAGGAGGAGATATTGTAACCAAAGACCTATATGGCGATTTTGAACTTAAGGTTGATTTTAAATTGACCGAAGGGGCCAACAGTGGCATCAAGTACTATGTGGACACGGATATCAACAAAGGTCCTGGTTCTTCCATAGGCCTGGAATATCAAATATTGGACGATCAGAGACATCCAGATGCCAAAAAAGGTAACCACGAGGGTAGTAGAACGGTAGCATCCCTTTATGATTTGATTATGGCGGACACCAACAAGCCCATTTACCCAATTGGAGAATGGAACACTGCCCATATCATTTCAAAAGATAACCATGTGGAACATTGGTTGAACGGAGCTAAAGTTTTAGAATATGAGCGTAAAAGCGAAACATACAGAAAACTGGTCTCTGAAAGTAAATATGTAAAATGGCCCAACTTTGGTGAAGCCGAAAAAGGTCATATCCTATTACAGGACCATGGGGATTATGTCAGTTTTAGAAATATTAAAATTAAACCTATTACCACCAATTGATTATGACAACAAGACGAAATTTTATAAAAAAAACTGCCGCTGCCAGTGCTGGGGTAACTTTAGGTGGAATGGTTTTACCGCAAAGTAGTTATGGGCGTATTTTAGGTGCCAACGACCATATCAATTGCGCAGTCATTGGGGTTCGTAGTAGAGCAAAAGCCCATGTAAAAGCAATTAATGCGGATTCAAATGCCAAAATACTCTATAACTGTGATGTAGATGACGTCATTATTGAAGAACACAATATTTGGTGTCAAGAAACCATAGGATACGTCCCTAAAGTTGAAAAGGATTTTAGAAAAATTTTGGAGGACAAGGACGTGGATGCTGTTTTTATTGCAACCCCAGAACATTGGCATGCACCGATGGCCATTATGGCCATGCAGGCGGGTAAACACGTATACGTGGAAAAGCCCTGTAGTCATAATGCTTATGAGAATGACCTGTTGGTAGCAGCTCAAAATAAATATGGGAAAAAAGTGCAGATGGGCAATCAGCAACGCTCCGCTGATACTACTATCTTGGCAATAAAAGAAATAAGGGCAGGTATTATCGGTGAGGTTTATAAAGGTGAGGCCTATTATACGAATAACAGAGGTTCCATTGGTATTGGAAACAAAGTACCTGTCCCAAAAACTTTGGACTGGGAATTATGGCAAGGCCCGGCGCCAAAAGAAGAGTATAGGGATAATATACATCCGTATAATTGGCATTGGTTCAGAAACTGGGGAACCGGGGAAATTCATAACAACGGTACCCATGAAATTGATATATGTAGATGGGCCCTTGGGGTAGATTTACCAAATTCGGTTACCTCTTTTGGTGGAAAATACACCTACAAAGATGACTGGGAATTTGTAGATAACCAACAGGTAACATTTTCCTATGACAACAATAAATTTATTACATGGACCGGTCATAGCAGGGGAATGATGAAACCAGATCGTCCAGGAAGGGGAATCACCATTTATGGCAGCAAAGGATCGATACAATCAGATAGAAATTTTTATAAATTGTATGATTTACAGGGAAATCCGATCAAATTTGAATTTGAGAAAGCTTCAAGTGCCACTACCAATACAAGGGGTGAGGGCATGTTGGATGTGAATCACGTAGGCAATTTCTTTGACGCCATTCGCAAGGATACCAGTCTTCGTTCCGATATTAACGATGCAAGTATATCAACGATGCTTTGTCATTTGGGCAACATGGCGCAAGATGTTGGCGAAACTTTAAAAATAGATACCACAACTGGTAAAGTCTTGAATAGTGATAAGGCCATGCAGGCATGGAAAAGGGAATATGCCAAAGGATGGGAGCCCAAACTGTAATTATACTGTATGAATAGAAAAAACTTTATAATCAAAAGTGGATTGGCATCCGCAGCGATTATAACACCTTATGTATTTAACGCCAATCGATTATCCAACTTAAATAAAAATAGCACACTACATATTGGTATTATTGGCACTGGTGACAGAGGAGGAGGTGCAATCCCATTAATCAATGGAATTCAAAATTGTAAAGTGGTCGCTTGTTGTGATATTCTCCCTTTTAGGTTGGAAGATTCGCTCTCTAAAGTGGATGGAAAAGCAAAAGGGTACAAGGATTACAGATATTTACTGGACAACAAAGATGTAGATGCCGTATTTGTTGCCACACCTTTCAACACCCACTCAAAAATCGCAATAGATAGCTTGGATGCAGGCAAACATGTGTATTGCGAAAAAACAATGGCTAAGGGTTATAAAGGTATTGGACAACTAAGGGAGAAGCAAAGTACCTCAAAAAAAGTATTTCAAACCGGTCATCAATACCGTAGTTCAAGATTGTATCGGCACGTTGCAAATCTCATCAAAGAGGGTAAAGTAGGGACCATACAGACTGTTGAGTGTCAATGGAACAGAAATGGCGATTGGAGGCGTCCAGTTCCCAAGCCAGAGTATGAAAAGATCATCAATTGGCGTATGTATCGTGAATTTTCTGGCGGTCTGCTTGCTGAGCTTTGCTCCCACCAACTGGATTTTGTCAACTGGATATTAGACGCCATGCCACATCGGGTAATGGGAGTGGGCGGTATAGATTATTGGAAAGATGGTAGGGAAACGTATGACAATGTGCATTTAATATATAACTATCCAAATGGGGTTAAGGCTAAGTTTACATGTCTTACTGCGAATGCCAAAGATGGGTATAAAATCAAAGTAACTGGGGACAAGGGAACGCTTGTTTTAGATTATGCAAGGGCATGGTTTTATCCCGAAGGGAACTATAACAGAGAGCTTGGCGAAGTGGACGGTGTCTCTGGAGCTACTGTATCCTGGAAAGAGGAAAAAGGAACCCCAATAGAGTTAGAACATACTGAACCTACGCTTCAAGCCCTTATCGATTTTCGTGATAATGTGGTTGACAACAAAAAACCTTTTTCAGATGTGACAACTGGTGCAAATGCTGCCATATGTGTGCAAATGGGGCTGGACGCCATGTACGAGGATAAAATTGTATACAACCAGAACAAAGGATGAAATCAACTCATGAAGTTGGTCAATCCAAATGAATTCTTAACCAACGAAAGAAATAAATGGACCTATTTAGTATTACAGGCAAAGTGGTGTTAATTACCGGTGGTGGTGGTGGTGTTCTTGGAGGCAGTATGGCGGAATATCTGTTAAAGAACAAAGCAATCATTATCATATTGGACCGCAGTGAAGAGAGTGTGGATAATGCAATTGCGCGCCTTAAAAAGTTAAGCGACAAAGTTTCGGGCTTTGCTTGTAATGTGTTGGAAGAAAAAAGTCTTACCTCAGTAGCTAATGAAATCATGGCTAGATATGGTAAAATAGATGTACTGATAAATGCCGCTGGCGGCAATATGCCCGGTGCGACCATAGGGGTCGACCAAACTATTTTTGATGTGGACATCGACCATTTTAAAAAGGTGGTCGATTTGAACCTTTTTGGCTCAATACTACCCTCACTCATTTTTGGAAAGGAAATGGTAAAGCAAAAAAAAGGGACAATCATCAATATCTCCTCAATGACAGCGCAAAGTGCGATTACGCGTGTGGTAGGATATTCGGCATCCAAAGCTGCAATTGACAACTATACCAAATGGTTGGCCGTAGAGCTTGCCTTAAAATTTGGTGAAGGACTACGGGTAAATGCTATTGCCCCTGGATTTTTTATTGGAAACCAAAACAGGGACTTACTTATTAATAAAGAAGATGGTTCATATACGGAAAGAGGTGATGTGATTATTAGAAATACCCCTATGAAACGCTTTGGGGAAGCCGATGAGTTGAACGGTTCCATTCATTACCTCTGCTCTGATGCTTCAAAATTTGTAACGGGAACGGTTCTTCCCATAGATGGAGGATTTAGTGCCTTTAGTGGCGTATAAAAAACAAGATGGAACAAACATGGCGATGGTACGGGCCAAACGATCCCGTAAAATTATCAGATATCAAACAAGCAGGGGCAACAGGTATTGTTTCTGCCCTTCACCAAATACCGAATGGTGAGGTTTGGTCAGTTGAGGCCATTACGGAACGGAAAAACGAGATTGAAGAAGCAGGTCTTAGATGGAGTGTCGTAGAAAGTATTCCTGTGCATGAAAATATAAAAACTCGCTCGGGCGATTACAAGTTGTACATTGAAAATTATAAAGCCAGTATTCAAAACCTTGCAAGCTGCGGCATTGATATCGTCTGCTACAATTTTATGCCTGTATTGGACTGGACACGTACTTCTTTGGATTTTGAGGTAGAAGATGGTTCCAGGGCCTTGCGGTTTGATACCACTGCTTTTGCTGCTTTTGAGTTGTATTTGCTCCAAAGACCTGGTGCAGTAGACAACTATTCAGTAGCACAGAAAAATGAAGCAAAGCAGTACTTTGAAACACTATCCAATGAAGAAAAAGACCTCTTGGTGAAAACCATTATTGCGGGCCTACCTGGTGCTGAAGAAGGATATACATTAGAACAATTCCAGTCGGTTCTAGATACTTATAATGAGGTTGATTCAAAAATCTTGAAAAATAATCTTGTTCATTTTTTAAAGGAAATTATCCCTGTGGCATCTACCAATAAGGTTAGGATGTGCATACATCCCGATGACCCTCCGTATCCTATTCTGGGTTTACCGCGAGTTGTAAGTACTGAGGAAGACTACGCATATCTTTTTGAACAGGTGCCGGATAATGCCAATGGAATTACGTTTTGTACCGGTTCTTTAGGTGTTCGCGCCGATAACAATTTGGAGCAAATTTTAAAACGCTTCGCGGACAGGGTCCACTTTTTACATTTAAGAAGTACTAAACGGGATGAAAAAGGAAACTTTTATGAAGCCAATCATCTAGAAGGTGATTTAGACATGTATGCTATTGTAAAGGAGGTGTTGCTTGAGGAAAAAAGAAGAGAGCAAGAAGGTAGAAAAGATGCAAAAATACCTATGCGTCCAGATCATGGACACCAGATGCTGGATGACCTTCACAAGAAAACGAACCCGGGATACTCAGGTATCGGAAGATTAAGAGGTTTGGCCGAATTAAGAGGCCTGGCCCTTGGAATTTCAAAAAGCTTATAATGTCTCAAATACACGCAAAGAACTTTATTACAAAAAACTTTTTGCTGAACTCTGAGCAAGCGGTGACCTTGTACCATGAGTATGCCCAGCAAATGCCCATTATAGATTACCACAATCATCTTTCACCAAAGGAAATCGCAGAAGATTTACCCATTGAGAATATAACCAAAGCATGGCTAAGCGGGGATCACTATAAATGGCGAGGCATGCGCGCTAATGGTATTGAGGAAAAATATATCACGGGACAAGCGTCATCTCAGGAGAAATTTGCTAAATGGGCTGAGACTGTACCATACACCTTAAGAAACCCGCTATTTCATTGGACGCAGTTAGAACTCAAACGCTATTTTGATATAGAGGCCATTCTTCAGCCCAGTACGGCAGCCAAAATCTATTCATCGGCTAACACCATCCTGAAGACTAAGACACCCGCGGCACTATTGGAGGACATGAATGTTGAGGTGGTTTGCACTACCGATGACCCAACAGATGATTTACAGTACCACAAACAAATTAAGGAAAAAGGATTTTTTACCAAGGTATTTCCAACCTTCCGATCGGATAATTTATTCTTGATTGGTCAAGCGGACTTCATCAACTATATTGAAAAATTAGGTCAAACCGTAAACCATTCCATCGCAGATTTCACCAGCTTTTTAAATGCAATAGATCAACGACTAGAACATTTTAAAAACTATGGCTGTAAACTGTCCGATTTTGGATTAGGGGAGGGGTTGGTTATGGAGGACTTTACTTTGGATGAAGTGCAGGTAATTTTTAAGAAAAGCCTAAGCGGTTTTAACTTATCCGAAGAAGAAGTCAACAAGTATAGATCTTACCTCTTTCTACATCTTGGTCGTAAGTATCATGAAATGGGTTGGGTACAACAATTTCATTTGGGCTCCATAAGAAACAACAACAGTCGTTTACAAAAAGAAGTCGGGGCAGATGTAGGCTGTGATTCTATTGGGGATTATCCCATGGCGACTTTTATGTCCAAACTTTTTGATGCGTTGGATTCAACCAATCAACTACCAAAAACCATAACGTATAACCTGAACCCTTCACAGAACGAAGTTTTTGCCACTATGATGGGTAATTATAGTGAAGCTGGAATTCCAGGTAAAATGCAATGGGGATCAGGATGGTGGTTTTTGGACCAAAAAGATGGTATGGAAAAACAATTGAACACCCTATCCAACATGGGACTTTTAAGTAGGTTCATTGGAATGTTGACGGACAGTCGGAGTTTCCTTTCTTTTCCTCGGCATGAATATTTTAGAAGGATTTTATGTGATTTAATCGCGGAAGACATAAAGAAGGGACTTTTGCCCAACGATATTCCATTTTTAGGGAAGATGGTTCAAGATATCTGTTACAATAACGCGGTTGAATATTTTGGCTTTAAGGTCAACTAAAACCATCGAAAAACAAGCCATGACAAACTTTAAAAAGATAAAATACCTGCTTTTAATTGTAGTGTTGGGTCTAGTCTTTTCTTGTCAGGAGGCTACAAACCAAAAGGTCTTGTATTTTGCCCATAACTCGCCACAATCGCACCCTGTGCATTTAGGTGCGCTAAAATTCCAAGAGGTATTGGCCCAAAAATCAGGAGGAAAGTTGACCCTTAAAATATTTCCGGATGCGCAACTAGGGTCCGAACGGGAGGTTTTGGAATTGTTGCAAATTGGCAGTTTGGCAATTACAAAGGTCAGTGCAGCAACGCTTTCCAATTTTGTACCCGAATATTTGGTTTTAGGAGTGCCCTATTTATTTCGTAATCAAGAACACAAATTTGAGGTGTTAGAAGGGGAAATAGGAAAATCCATTTTAGAAAAAGGGAGTAAATTTTGGTTAAGGGGCCTTTGTTACTATGATGCGGGCAGCCGAAGTTTTTACACCAAAACCAAACCAGTACGAAAGCCAGAGGATTTAGAAGGGCTTAAAATTAGGGTGATGAACAATCAAATGGCCATAAACATGGTAAATGCTTTAGGCGGATCAGCGACACCAATGGCCTATGGTGAACTATATACCGCTATACAGCAAGGTGTTGTCGATGGTGCAGAAAACAATGCACCATCCTTTGTGTCATCCAATCATTATGAGGTTAGTAAATATTACACCATAGATGAACATTCCGCTGTGCCGGATGTTATTCTGATTGGCACAAAAGCTTGGAAAGAACTTACGGCCGAAGAAAAGCAATGGGTACAAGAAGCATCAGAGGCCTCCGCACAGGCACAAAAGGAGTTTTGGCGTATTTCTGTAGAAGCTTCCATGGAGAAAGCAAAGGCAGCTGGGGTAGAAATTATCATTCCTGAAAAAGAACTGTTTGCCCAAAAATCAAAATCGGTTTTGGAAGAATTTCTACAAGCCTACCCAGAAATGAAAAAATTGGTAAACGATATAAAGACTAAATAATATGAAATGAGCATAAACAAATTTCATCATTGCATACCCACCGGCATGATTAAATTTTTTGTGCGAATTACTGAATGTGCAAAAATTTTTAGTTCTGCATTTTCAATAAACTATTAAATTTTAAACAGATGAAAACCATTGATTTCATTTTTGGAAGAGTCAATAAGGTTTTGGAGGTAATGCTCATCGGAATTTTTGGGCTTTTGGTGTTGGATGTGTTGTGGCAAGTTTTTTCCAGGTATATTCTGGGAAAATCATTCTCCTTTACCGAGGAATTCGCTCGGTTCTCATTAATCTGGTTATCCATTTTGGGCGCAGCATATCTTAATGCAAAACGAGAGCATTTGTCCATGGATTTCCTATTCAAAAAGCTTTCCTTGAACAATAAGAAAAAGGCACTATATCTTATTGAACTCCTTATCTTTTTATTTGCGCTTGTAGTAATGGTTATTGGTGGATTCAATCTGGTGTATATCACATTGCACTTGGAACAGCTTTCAGGAACTTTACGAATTCCGTTAGGCTATATCTATGCCATACTTCCCTTTAGTGGGGTATTGATCATGTGTTTTTCCCTTTACCATATTTCAAAAATATATACCCATCAAATCACGGAATAATATGAGTATTGAACTGCTGAGTATTTTGGTGTTATTCGTAAGCTTCTTTATGCTTTTGCTCTTAAAAGTTCCCGTTGCCTATAGTATTGGCATATCCACTACGCTGTGCCTGCTATTGAACATAGACAGATTGCCCGGTATTACCACTATTGCCCAACGAATGACCACGGGTATCGATAATTTTGCCCTATTAGCAATTCCGTTTTTTGTATTGGCAGGAGAGATTATGAAACGTGGCGGAATAGCCACTCGTCTTATTAATTTTGCCAAATCCCTAGTCGTAAGTTTGCCCGGTGGCCTCGCCTACGTCAATGTTTTGGCATCAATGCTTTTTGGCGCCATTTCGGGTTCTGCAATTGCAGCAACATCAGCCATAGGAAGTATAATGACGGATAGAATGGAAGAGGAAGGTTTTCCAAGGGAATTTAGTGCTTCGGTAAACATAACCTCATCCACTACAGGTTTGCTGATACCTCCAAGTAATATTTTAATTGTGTATGCATTGGCTAGCGGAGGCCTGGCTTCCGTCGCAGCTTTATTCATAGCGGGGTATTTGCCCGGAATCTTATTGGGCATAGCGCTGATGGGTTATATTGCTTTTGTGGCTATTAGAAGAGATTTTTCAAAAGGGGATCCCTTGCCCTTTAAACAGATATGGACCTTTTTTAGAAAAGCTTTTTTTAGTCTATTGTTATTGGTAATTGTAGTTGGAGGCATCGTAGCAGGGATTTTTACCGCAACCGAAGCTTCTGTTATTGCTGTTTTATATGCTGCAGTTTTAGCATTGATTTATGGTGATATAAAAGTCAAAGACTTTTCCTCTATTTTGCTTACCAGTTCAAAGACCACAGCAGTGGTGATGTTCTTAATATGTACTTCGATGGCGATGTCGTGGTTGTTTTCGTTTGAAGGTATTCCAGAACTGATGAGTAATTTCCTCTTGGACCAATTCAGCAATAAATTTGTTATTTTCCTAGTGATTAATATCGTATTGCTGCTGGTGGGGACATTTATGGATATAACCCCCGCAGTACTTATTTTCACTCCTATTTTTCTACCTGTCGTAATGGAATTGGGAATGGATCCAGTGCATTTTGGTATTGTACTGGTATTGAACCTTTGTATCGGCCTGTGTACCCCGCCGGTTGGCACAATTCTCTTTGTAGGAAGCGGTGTTGCCAATATCTCCGTTTCTCAAGTTGTTAAACCCTTGCTGCCATTTTTGGCCATAATGATTTTTGTATTGCTTTTAATCCTCTACATACCAGAAATCACTATGATTTTACCAAAACTATTTGGTTTGTAATCGTATGGATTATGAAAAATATCACTTGCGTATTAATCCTGCTTTTCTTTGTAAAGAGTCAAGGGCAAGACTATTTTGATATTCCTGAAAAAGCATTTCAAACAGTTTTAAACGCACCTGTTGATGTTATACAAAAAGGAGAAGGGCATTATTTTGTTGATTTTGGAAAGTCCTTTTTTGGAACGGTTCAACTACTTAGCAAAGTCGCCCAGAATGATTCATTAATCCTTCATTTAGGGGAAAAACTTGCTGCGCTCCATACTATAGACAGAAACCCGGGGGGAAGCATACGATATCAAAAAACCAACTTAGTGGTCAGCCAGCCCAATACGCCTATCGTTCTGTCATTACCGGCAAATAAGAAAAATACAAGTCCACCTGCGATACAACTACCAAGATCTTTTGGGGTTATTATGCCTTTCAGGTATCTTGAAATTGAGAATCTACAAATTCCCATAACCGATATTGAAATCTTTCAAAAAGCATTTCATTATGAGTTTAACGATGAAGCCAGTTATTTCTCTTCTTCAAACACTGTACTGGATGCTGTTTGGGATTTGTGTAAGCATACCATAAAAGCAACAAGTTTTACAGGGTTTTATGTGGACGGCGATAGGGAACGTTTACCTTACGAAGCGGATGCATATATCAATCAGTTGGGCCATTATTGCTTAGATAACGAATATTCCATTGGCAAGCGAACAAACCAATATTTTTTAGATAATCCCACTTGGCCCACGGAGTGGCTTTTGCACACTGTACTCTTATTTTATCATGATTTTATGTATAGCGGGGATATTCAAATGTTAGCTGGGAATTATGAAGCATTAAAACGAAGAACACTCTTTGACTTGGAACGTGAAGATGGATTGATTAGTTCCAAATCCAAAAAAATGAATCAAGCCTTTGTTTCAAAATTGGGCTTTAAAAATCCAGAAACAAGAATAAGGGATATAGTTGATTGGCCACCTGGGCAACAAGATACGAGGTGGAAACTGAAAAACGAAGCTGGAGAACGTGATGGATACCAAATGGTTCCTATAAATACTGTGGTAAATGCATTTTACTACCGGAACTTGGTCTTGATGTCCAAAATTGCTCGACACTTAGATAAAAATGAGGAAGTTGTTTTTTGGAATACTAAAGCCGAAAAGATAAAGAGAACATTCAATACCAAATTACTGGACAAAAATAGGGGTATATATACTGATGGCGAAGGTACAGAGCATGCCTCATTGCATGCAAATATGTTTCCATTGGCCTTTGGTCTGGTTCCGGAAGAGCACAAAAAAACCGTAGTGACTTTTATTAAAAGTAGGGGTATGGCCTGCAGCGTTTATGGTGCACAATATCTTTTGGAAGCTTTGTTTAATGTTGAAGAAGCTTCATATGCTTTAGCTTTACTCACCGCAAAACATGACCGTAGTTGGTATAATATGATTAAAATAGGGTCTACAATGACGCTGGAAGCTTGGGACCCTGCATACAAGCCCAATTTGGATTGGAACCATGCTTGGGGAACTGCACCAACGAATATTATTGGGAGAAGACTATGGGGAATTACACCCACCGAACCAGGTTTTAAGTCAGTTCAAATTAAACCCCAACTAGTTGATTTGCAGTATGCCGAGATCAAATTACCAACAAGTAGGGGCAGTATTGTTTGCAATTATAGAAAAAGTGATTCGGAACAGGTATTTGAAGTTACACTACCCGCAAATATGAAAGGAACCTTTATACTTCCAAAAGGGATTTTTGCTGTTGAATTCAATGAAAAGATTGTCAAATCAACAGGTGAATTACATCTTAAAAGCGGCTTAAATAGTATCCTTATATATACCGAGTAAAGCTCTACCGTAGTCTTTTAATTTATATGCCTTTTTTGACTAAAAGTTCACTTTAAGATACTAGAAAGATTCCTGCTAACGTATTGTTTAGGATTTTTTACGGAAAATGATCCGTGTCAATTCCAACATCCAATTATACACCGGTCATCACATTTAGAATTCTACTAAAACGATTACAATCGCACCAGTACATTTCCAAAGGGGTGGATAACTTTGGGAACCTGGTTGCCCTCTGGATATAAAAGAACCAAACTTTTTTTTGCTTTATGGCCATACTCTGGTAAATGGATGGTCAGTATCCCTTTTTCAACTTTATAATCAAGACTTTCTAGGGGTATGCCATCGGTGACAATCGCATAGCGTTGGTCTTCCAGCATATAAAAAATCGTCTTTGGACCACGAACGGAAACATACTTAAAACCCTCTGCTAAATTTGATGTGATGCGTTGGGCGTTAGCCGTGGTCAGGTGCAACAAAAAGGTGATACTGCATAGAAGTAGAATCTTGGACTGGAACATCTAAAAAGACTTGGAATAGTCAAGTACGTAAAATTAATGGTCTTAATCCAGGAGTTTTCGATGAACTGTAACTATTCAGGAATTTTTCGATAAAGAACATAATGTCCGGACTTCTTGTATGGCTGAACGGTACACAAATCTAGGTTATGGGTGTATTTACAATATAATTCTTACATAGCGCATAGAGTACATTGCTAAGTTCAACTAAGATGGGGTTTGTTTTAAAAGCCTTAGTGAATCGGAATTTGTAAAGAGTGAATTTTTGTTAGTTGGTTGTCCAGCAGAAGATTTGATTTATGTTGAACTAAAAATCGGCCGTTTTAGAGAACAACCTTCTGAATTGAATCTTCTCTGAAGTTATTAGTCCCATTTTTGGTCTTTTTTAGAAGTTTTGATATTAAACCTTTTACAAGACCATCTTGGCATGCGATCAGCTTATCCACCTTACGCCAAATAAGCTGTTTTCACAGAAATTAAAAGAATATATTTTGATTTCAGAAGTTTTCTTACTTTTTTCCTAATCCCAGAAGTAGACCGAAACGGATATATAAGCTGCTGTTTTTCTCAAAATTTAACACTTCATCCCTATTGGCATCCAATAGTCTTGAGTCAATGGTAAGTAAATCCCCAACACTGGCAAAACCTATGAGGTTTCCAAAGATTTTCCTTCTGTAATTAAGACCAATTCCTGCTGCGAAAAGTGAAATGCTTTCGGCATTATTCGCTCCTTCAACCAAAATCGGTTGTTGTATATTAACAAAGTAACCATCGAAGAAAGCATACAAGGAAATGGTGTTTTTGTTGTCCAATCTGTAGATAAATCTACTGTCAGGGATTCCCAGAACGTAAGTAATTTTTGGATTAATGGTTTTTTGGTAGCTCAAAAAGGGTATTGGGAAAGGTATACCTGTAGCAGCGTTAAATATACCCCCAAAGCTTAGGGAAGCATTTTTTTCTTTATACTTTTTTCGAAAACTCAGAGCACCATTGATAAACAAATCTTCATTACTCAAGCCTCCGAAACCAAGATTTGAGGCTATAACGGGAGAAACCGAAGCGGTAAGATCCCAATCATTTTTAAGGGCTCTTCTGTAGGCCAAACCGTATGTGATTGTATGGAGATTTTCTAAAGGGACTATATCAATTCCATAGTCCCGGTTGAAAGTGATGGTTATATGCTCGGACTCAAAAAAGTGGATTAAAAAATGCCCTTCGCCTTTTAGTTTGGTTGGTATACTGCCCTTTACATGAAGTCTTTTAAATCCAATATTTTCGCTGTCTGGTATAATGGTATAATCAAGTGCAAAAGGCTCCCGGGTTTGCGCTGAGCCTCTATGGATAAAAACGAAACAGCAAACTACAATTATCGATAAAATCTTCTGGTTGAAGCTCATCCTTTATTTGAACTTTTATCTTGAATCCAATTGAATATCTAGCTCTTGAACACATGGAAGATCCTCTGGGGTAGAACTAAATCCCCTTAAAAACCCTTCATGAACAGTTCCTTCCAAATCTGTTACGATTATGGGAAGGCAATCCAAATTATCGCCATTTTGATTGTCTTCAAAAATTTCTCTAATTCTGATGAATTCCTCCTGCGAAACACAAAGTGTTGAAAATGTCTCCTCGCATATGGTTTCAAAAAATATGGTAAAATTTACAGCTGGTTGTTCATCATCTTCACTATTACAAGAGGAGAAAGGAATCAATCCTAATGAAAACAATATAATGTTTCTTCTCATCCCTTTTTTGAACTTTCTATATCTAAATATACTGTAACAATTCAATTTGTCAATCGTCCTGTATTTAGGCCTAAAGTAGAAATATGAAAAAAATCTTTCTTCTAATCATTATTCTCTTTCAATTTCAAAGTCGGTGTCTATCCCAAGATAAGGGCAAGATTCTATCCGACTACCTCCAAAAGGAAATGAATGAGCAGAAAATCCCTGGCCTACAAGTCGCTGTAATCAAAAACAATGAAATCATTTTTTCCGAGAGCCGTGGATACGCCAATATTCCATTTTCAGTAAATACAAATGAAAAAACCATTTTTTCAATCAACTCAATAGCCAAAGTTTTTGCTGCCACCGCAGTCATGCAATTGGTAGAAAAGAATAAAATGAATATCGCCGACCCCATTTCAAGACACATAAAAGGGCTCCCCAATAGTTGGGGGCAAATCACAATAAAGCAATTACTCAGTCATACCTCGGGACTTCCAGATATAGAAGACCCTGTTAGTGGAGATCTGATTGGGGGAAAAGGACAGGAACATGCTTGGATTTTAGTTCAAAAAATGCCACTGCAATTTGAAGCTGGTGAAAAATTCAACTACAACGCCACCAATTATTTATTGGTGCAGAAAATGATTGAAAAATACTGCGATTGCCCATTTGAAAAGTTCATTGAACAAGAACAGTTTGACGTTGCAGAAATGCCATATGCTACATTCGGGAATTCATTTGATGTCGTAGAAAATAAAAGCCCTACCTATTCCTATTATTATTTCGACAAGAAGGTTGGGGACTATGTTCTTGGCAATGAACTATTGGAAATAAGTGAAGAGTTTCCAACGATGCTCAGGGCCGATGCAGGAGCGTTCAGTTCCGCTCAGGAGCTTGCAAAATGGATCATTGCCCTACAGACTGGCAAGTTCTTGAAGAACAAACATAATGTGGAACTTATGTGGGAGCCCGTCAAGCTAAATAATGGAGAGTATGGCGAATTTGGAGGTATTCTCAATGCATATGGTCTAGGATGGCCAATTGTAAAGAGGGAAAAAAACCCAGCCGTTTTACCCATTGGAGGTGGACGAGCCGCCTTTGGAATTTATCCGAAGGACAATTTAGCCGTAGTCTTGCTTGTCAACTTGTCCGGAGTTATGACCCATGATTTGGTTGACAATATTTCAAAAATTTATTTATCAGAGTAGTAGAGCTTATCAATCGTTTTTTTTGAACTTTTAACGTCCAAATAAGTTCAGTGAGCTATATCCTTTCAATTTGATTTTAAAGTTACATTCTCGGGCAGAGATTTGATTATAGCCCATTCTGCTCATTGAGCTTATTGTTTGTTAGCATAATCGCCACCATTCGCATTTTCAAGTCTGTCCAGCAACTCAATATTCAACATCACTAGTGCAAGAAGGTCAGCTCCAAAATTCATGATGGATAGAGTATCATTTGCCGTAAACAATTCATGTTCACTTTCATTTAGACTGTCAACTGTCAAAAATCCAAACACGGTACGTTTTTGATTTGATGGCTCTACATGTACAATAGGAACCACAAATGTTGAATTGTATTTTTTCCAAAATTCGTAGGTCTCATTTTTATATTCGCCCTTGTCGAATTTTTGCTTTAAGTCATTCTCGACAAAATACGTCTCTTCATTCCAAAGGCGCTTAAAAGCCGTGTTAGTGTTTAGGCCATATGCTTTTGTTAGTATCTCTCTGCCTTTTTTGAGTTTAGCCCTTTGATCTCTATCTAGAGTGACAACATATTTTTCATTCTTTTCAATCAAGTTTTTTTCTTTTTCTGGCATATCCTTACAAATAGATAATGCCATATCTCCTGTTACTACAACTTTGATGGAAAAAGATATTTTTTCATTTATTCTAGGGTCCCTAATACTTAGATGATTTTTTAAAATATCCATCATTGAGTCGACTGTATTTTCAACAGTTTTTTCCAATAGTTTATTTAGAGAATCACTTTTATAATTAAACCTATGAGGGTAAATCTCTTCAGATGCTTTATGGAATATGGTGGTCCTTATTCGTCCCATTAAGTCATGATAAACACTGAATTGTTCAGCAATTAATTCACGCATACTTGTGATTTCTTTTCTGAGAGTTTTTTTCAGTTGTCTCTTCGATGAGAGAACCATTCTGTACCTGACGAAGAAGAATAATGTCAAAATAAGTAGAGTGAAGAAGATGGTTAAATCTTTAACTAGAATCACCCAACCTGGTACTGATTGTACAACTGACCATCCAGTCAAAATCGTACTAGCAAAGGCTAAAGCGAGGGAAATTATTGTGAAATATCTTTCTGGATATGGGTTAGAGTCAATGAAGTCGATTTCACCTCTTTTCCATTCTTTTTTAGTAATTCTGCTCATATTCATGCTTGGTTTATCCTAGCGTTTCGGCTATGAAGCGTAGGAACGGTTAGCTTGGTTAGGTCTATGCTTTTTAGCCAATGTAGACGCATCGTTTTATTGAACTTCATAAAGGTAAGTACATACAATTACTTAGCGTTGTAAAAATTACCCTTTCCTGCAGTAGTTAAGGTTTTTATATTTATTTTGATTTGTCAGTTTCCGAATTAGGGGAGGAACGGTCAGGACGCACATGATATTCGAAAAGGTTCTCTTCTCCTTCCCAAATCTCAATATATCGTAAGGGATACTTATTCAAAACAGCTTTTTGAGAATCTGTCAGAAAACTTTCCTCCAGTTCCCTGAAAGATAACCCATATACTTCAACGGATTCTTTGTTTCTAAGATATAAAACGGCCTCATGGATGGCAGAAATCGCCGTAAAGTAGGTCTCGAAAGTTAACTCGTCACTAAGTTTGATTGCAATTGCATAGTCTAAATTATGCTCTAGTAACGATCTCAGTACAGATGCCAGTTCTTCTTTTGGCACTTGAGATGAATTCATCCTATAACCTTGCTTTGAAACCTGAATCTCAATTTGGTTTGCATAGGTTTCCTTCTTTTTCAGGTTCACCTCATAATCAAAGAGAAAATGTGACTGATTGAGAATAGCTAAATGCGTCCGATCATAGGTAATATAATATTGTGAATCATGAACAGCATCGGCGGGGATGACGAGGAAGCTCAAGTTGTGGATATCGGCCAAGGCAAGGTGCTTGGCAACTTTGTGAACAAAAGCCATGGGCACCTGTTTATCCACCTGTAAGAAAACCGGCATCCCAATCTGAAGCTCTTGGGGTAGTAAGCTTTTTAGTTTTTTTATTTCACGGGTTAACTCGGCCAGGGTGCATTCTTCTTTACCCAAAAGCAGTATGGATTCTACCCTATCTGTACGTTCTTTGGGGGTTACCACAGATACTACGGGTTGGTGCCTATATCTGAAGGAGGCTTGTTTATATCCAGCGGCGGTTGGAAGCCGCAAATGATACTGCACATCTAAGCGCCGACTAATCACTTGTTCATTCAAAGCCTTGTAGTTCACAAGATTGATCCTGGAAAGTCCAAAAGAAAGCGCCGAAACAATGATTGCTGAAATAATCATCCAAACAAACGCCCGTCTTCTGTAAGTTAGCAAAAGGGTATTCCATACTTGTAGAAACAGGACGATTACAATAAGGATGAACAAGTACTTAAAATTTGGATACATTCTGATCATATAGAAACCACCAAAGCTTGCCATACCAAAAAGCAAGCCGTACATCGTTGCTACCTTAGAAAACCAAGCTAAAAAATACCAATTAAAAAATCGCTGTTCATGGACGATAGACCTAAGTCTTCCTGTTCTAAGATTGAAGACTTTTTCTGGCCTATCAAACCAGTAAACCAAACAAGAGCTCTGTCCAAAAATAACGGCGATGAAAGCGAATATGAGGTTATAAAAATCAACTTCCGAATCGGTTAAAAGCCATAAATCGCCATCAGAAATCGAAAACCACCTAAGGGCTTCGCGAGTCATGAATTGTAAACTATAGAAAGAAAATGCTAGACAAAGGCCTATTATAATACCAAATATGTACCTATGTTTTAGGCGGGAAAGAGGGAGTCTGTTGCGAAGAAATCCTTTTTCTAGGCTCATTTAATTTTAACTAATGAGTCTACAATGAAAACATTTTGTTACAAGTGAGGTATGGAATCCATTATTTGAACTTTGACTATAGTTAGTTCCTTATTAAATCTCTGACAAACTGTATAATTAAATCTAAGACAAATATTCCTAAGATTATAAGCAGTACAGATATATAAACAAAAACATCCCAAGGACCAGAGCCCATTAAAAAGTAAAGGCCAATAAAAAACAATATGCTCATAATTAGTATAATTAGCGCAAGTCGATTCAATATTGTTTTTTGGTATTTCATTTAATGGTCTAACTACACGGTATTAAAGCTCTCACCTTTTCAGAATACAGTTACGAAGAAGATTTCTTTGATTTACCTTTCCAGATTGTGGCCAGAGACGAACCGGAAATATTCATAAATGGACCAAACACGGCGGGCGCCAACCCCATGGTAGTGAGTCGTCCCATCTCCAAAGCGATTCCAGAGGCGAGGCCTGAGTTTTGCATACCAACTTCAAAAGCCACAGTACGTGAAGATTTTTCATCAAGCCCCATCAGTTTACTCCCGTAATAACCCAACATATACCCAGAAAAATTGTGCGCGATAACGACAGTGATTAATACCAAACCTATAGATAGAAGGGAATCCCTTCCCGAAGCGGTAATAATGGTTATAATGATTGCAATGGCAGCCATAGATACCATCGGCATGGCCTTGTCCAACCATTTGAACCTGCCATGGGCAAAATGGTTAAAAAGAAGTCCGGCCAATATGGGGAGGATTACAATTTTGATAATACTCCAAAACATAGACAAAAAATCAATAGGAACAAGTTCATTGGCCAAAAGCTGCATAAAAAAAGGTGTCAGCAAAGGGGATAACAGTGTTGAAACAGCCGTTAGAGTAAGGGATAGGGCCAAATTTGCCCCCGAAATATAGGCCATAACATTTGATGCCAACCCACCAGGGGAACATCCCACTAGAATAATGCCCGCGGCAATTTCAGGCGGTAACCCAGATAGTTTGGCCAGTCCAAACCCGATAAAGGGCATAATGGAAAACTGTGCTATCAAGCCGACCAAGACTCCCTTGGGCATCTTTACCACTCCTACAAAATCTTTGATGCCCATAGAGGTCCCCATTCCGAACATAATGATAATCAACATGGGAACAATCAATCGTGTCAGTTTGAACGACCCGATTTCAAGAAATAATTGAGGGTAAAACAAAGAGGCTGCAACGGCCGCAAAAATCGAAATAGTAAATGAGAACCCTTTTAGTTTTTCAATAGCATTAAATGCCAGTGCCAATACGACAAAAAACACGATGACTGTAGGGGCCAAATACTCGTATTGACCAAAAGACCAGAGTAGGACGGCGCTTATTCCCATTAGGAAGCTTAGCAGTAATGTCCATTTTCCAAAATTCTTCATTTTCAAAAGGAAAAATAAATCATGAGTTTAAACAGTTGCGAACATTATCTTTTGATTGCTCCCGAGGTATCCCCATGTGTTAAACTAATTATATTTTTTAGAGAAACCAAGTTCACATCACCGGGAACGGTGTGTTTTAGTGCACAGGCTGCCGATGCAAAACGTAGTGCTTCCATATCACTATCGTAGTGCAACAACCCGTAGATAAGTCCTGCCGCAAAGGCGTCACCTGTACCCACGCGGTCTATGACGGGAGTGATATTTAAGGTGTCTGTTTTGATATACTCTTTTCCGTTCCACAACTTACCCAGAATCTGTTGATGGGATGCGCTTACGGACCGTCGCGTTTTTCCTACCACTTTTTCAATTTTGGGAAAAGTATTCATAAGCAATTTGGCAGCTACGCGGAACTTATCATCGGGTTGTCCAAGTCCGAAAATCTCTCGAATGCCCCTACTGCTGATTATAACAATATCACAGTCTCGTACCAATTCAGGCATTACTTCCTGCATGGTCTTACCGTATTTCCACATGTTGTCCCTAGAGTTAATGTCGCCGGAGACTTTTATGCCCATTTTCTTTGCAGTTTTTATAGCATCCAAGCAACATTGGGCTGCCCCTTCCGAAATGGTGGGGGTGATACCGGTCCAATGGAACCAGTCGGCATCTTTGAGCACATCCTGCCAATCAATCATTTCTGGTTCTACTAAGGAAAATGAAGAGCCTTCTCGTTCATAGATTACTTCGCTTGAACGGTGTACCGCACCTTTTTCCAAAAAGTACTTACCTATCATGGCATCCCCATAAATAACATGTTCAGTACTGAGCCAATGTTTTCGCAGAAATTGAGTCGCAGCTTTTCCCAAAGCGTTGTCGGGGAAACGCGTTACATGTGCCGCTTTCATCCCTAAGTAAGCACATGATATGGCAACATTGGCCTCACCACCTCCATACACAAGCTCCAATGAATTGGCTTGGGCAAATTTTTCATATCCCGGAGGCGAAAGGCGCATCATTACCTCTCCAAATGTTATCAACTTTTTAGCCATACAACATATTTAGTTTGATTTGAACCCCTTATTGTTCTTCCAAGCTTCAAATTCCTTTAGCGTATTTGGGTCGGTTGGTGGATATAGACCTATGATTGATTGTCCTTTCTTTACTTTTTCCATCACAAATTCTTCGTACTTCGTCATTTGCAAACACTCTTCGGCTACTTCGTTGGCAATATTGAAAGGAATGACCATAACCCCATCAGCATCGCCAACAATAAAATCTCCCGGAAATACGGCAACATCCCCACAACCAATAGGTTCATTCACAGCTATGGCCTGATGAAGGGTCAGATTGGTAGGTGCAGAGGGTTGTTTATGGAAAGAAGGGAAATCCAGTTCGGCAATTTCAGCTGAATCCCTAAAACCACCGTCCGTAACGACTCCAGCTACACCACGTTTCATTAGTCTAGTTATCAATATGGAGCCTGCTGAAGCGGCGCGAGCGTCTTTTCGACTGTCGATGACCAACACATAACCTGATGGACACTCTTCTACAGCGACTCGCTGTAAGTGTTTTGGATCCCTGAATATTTCGATGGGATTCAAATCCGAACGGGCTGGAATATACCTCAAAGTGTAGGCTTGTCCTACCATCACAGGTTTTCCCAGTCTTAGCGGCCTGACTTCTTGAATAAACTGATTTTTAAGTCCTCTTTTGAAAAGACAGGTGGCAATGGTAGCGGTACTTACCTTTTTAAGTTTTTCTACAATGTTTTTATTTGCCATGATTTTGTGAGTTCCGTGGTTTATCTGAAAGCTTTTTATGTTAAAAATTTGTCAGTGTTACAAATATATGTATTTTTGGTAAACCAATCTGGTTAACCAATTTTTTATGAACAAGTTTCTCTTCCCTATATTATGTTGCTCCTTTTTATTGATTGTAGGATGTAAGAACTCTAATAACAGTACTAAAAATGGTGCAGTAGCCATCAACGCCAATGAGGTCATACCATTTTTCCAACATTGGAACTTAATCTTGGGTGATGGTACCAATGTAGGCCAGGCAATTGATTATGAACATAAGGATTTTTTTTACGCAGCGGAAGATGGGCAAGGGGATTGGGTCATTTTTAAAACCCCTAATGCGGGAAATACCCATGGTACTTCGAACAATACAAGAACCGAACTGGCCCAATTAAAAAAATGGTCACCCATGACCGAATCCAAGATGAGTGCCACGCTAAAAGTGATGAATGTTTCATCCACCGGAGATGCACGTGTTGCCGCGACATACTCGGTTGTGGTTGGTCAAATTCACAGTGCCGATGGACATGAGAACGAGCCTCTAAAAATATTCTACAAGAAATTTCCAGGCCATACCAAAGGCTCGGTCTTTTGGAACTATGAAATTAATACTGCGGGGGACGACAATTCAAAAAGATGGGACTATTCCTATCCTATTTGGGGTTATGACATGTCGGTCGTTGGAACGGGTGAAAACACTTCTCCGCCAGAACCGACAGATGGCATCGCTATAGGCGAAGAGTTCAGTTATGAGGTTGAGGTCAAGGACGGAATCATGTACCTTAAATTCACAAGCGAAGGGCACGAAACCAAAACATTTACCAAAAACCTTATTTCATCTGAATATGCGAAGCGCTCTGAAATACCAGAACAAGTTGAGAATCTATTCGTGCCTGTAGGTCAGGATGGCGTGGAGCGTGAAAATGCTTATCTGGAAGAAGGACTCTTTTTCAAGTTAGGGTGCTATAATCAAACAAACGGAAAAGACCCCAAAGTAAACAAAGTCTGGTGTTCAGGTGCCGAGACCCATGGTGGGGATATCCAGAAACAATATGCAGATGGAAATTATGCTGAGGTTTGGTTTAAATCAGCAAGCATCGAAATCAGCAACGATGCCATTTCCAATGCGGGATATTTCGAAGCTAATGATGGTTTAAGTCAAAAAACGGTTTATCCCCATGAGGTCATTCCCTTTATGGATAAATTCAAAATATTGATGGGAGACGGAACTACAGCGGAAGATCTTACTGAGTTTGAGCACAAAGATTTCTTTTATACCGTAATTGATGGTACAAGACGTTGGGTAGTTTACAAAACGCCAAATTCTGGAGTTACTTCAAAAAACTCAAGCAACACAAGAACAGAACTGCACGAAAAAAGGGAATGGACTCCTGAACAAGGAGGTAACTTGACAGGAACCTGTAAGGTAATGCAGGTCTCCACTTCGGGTGATGCTAGGGTCGCGGCTGCCTATTCGGTAGTGGTGGGTCAAATTCATAGTGGCGAGGGGCATGAGAATGAACCATTAAAAATATTCTATAAAAAATTCCCAGGCCATGAAAAAGGCTCTGTCTTTTGGAACTATGAAATTAATACCGCAGGGGATGATAATTCAGGTAGATGGGATTATTCAACCGCGGTCTGGGGACATGATATGTCCGTTATTGGAGCAAGTAAAAATGACTATCCTACTGAGCCACTTGATGGCATCGAGTTAGGTGAAGAATTCAGTTATGAGGTAAATGTTTACAAAGGCATTATGTACCTCACTTTTGAAAGTGAAGGACACGAATCGAAGACATATACCAAAAACTTGATTAAATCTGAATACGTAAATCGTTCAGACTTACCCAAACAGGTTGAGAAGTTATTTGTTCCCATAGGGCAAGATGGTACGGAAAGAGCCATAGCCTATAGTGGAGAGTTGAACTATTTTAAACAGGGCGCCTATAACCAAACCAATGGAAAAAGTCCGGAAACCAATAGGGTATGGTGCGCCGGTGCTGAAATATATGGAGGTGACATTGCCAAACAATATGAAAATGGTTGTTACGCTGAAGTTTGGTTTAGGGAAGCAACCATTGGTCCTGGTATCCCACCCAAATAGATCGTACGAAAAAACAAAAGCCATGTTTTGGCAACTAATTAAGAGCATTATACTATGAAAACATTTGGAGCAAGTAAAGAATTCATAAAGGGAACAGACTTGGATTGGGAAGTCGTTGGAGAAGGCCTAAAACGAAAAATTATGGGCTATGATGATAAAATCATGTTGGTCAAGGTTCACTTTGAAGTGGGCGCGGTGGGGCAAATGCACGAGCACTACCACTCACAGGTTACCTATGTCGAAAGTGGCAGCTTTGATGTAACGATTGATGGCAAGACGCAAACCTTGAAAGGGGGGGATTCTTTCTATATCCCACCTCATGCGTTGCACGGAGCAATCTGCACTGAGGCCGGGGTTTTGATTGATGTGTTCAGTCCAATTAGAGAAGATTTCATGCAATCTTAGCTATAGAAATAGAAATTCTGCTTCTTTTTTTGGAGACAGGCTGGGCTAAAATGATTAAACCATAAAATTTTAACATTTAAATGAGGAAATCATTTTTTTTTACCCTTCTGATTACATATATTTGGTAAACCAAATTGGTTAACCAGTTTGGACAACCAATAAAACAACGAGAACCAATAAAATTCCATTTACATGAGACAAAACACTGCATAAAAAAAGGATAGGTGCACGCCTATCCTTTTATAGATTACTTCTTGTAGGAGGGAAGTAAAATTCAACAAATACACATTACATGCAGATTTGAAGAATTCAAAAGTAATCAAATTCCTTGAAAAATTTGCTGAATCGATGTGGTACGCTAACTGATTGTAAGCACTCCCGATAGGGATATGCGATTAACTCAACTTTTGAAATTAACGGAACAACAAATGAATTTAAGAACGAAATTGATGATGGTTGTAGTGTTGTTGGTCAACATACAGCTATTTTCTCAGGAGTTTACTCTAACGGGAACCATCACCGATGTGAACAAAGTACCAATACCAGGTGCTAACGTGGTGGTATTGAACACCACTAGAGGGTCCCAGACAGATTTTGATGGCAATTATGCCCTTAGTGTTTCCAGCGGTGAAACATTACAATTCTCATATATCGGGTACGCAACACAAACCGTAACGATTACAAACCAAACAGTTTTAGACATTACGCTATTGGAAGACACTTCGCAGCTTGATGAAGTGGTTGTGATTGGTTACGGTACTCGAAAAAAATCCTCATTAACCGGTGCGGTTGCCAAAGTAGAGGGTAGTGAAATTGCTGCCATTCAAGCCCAGAGGGTTGATGATGCACTTGGTGGTAAGCTATCGGGTGTTTTAATCCAACAACAAGACGGGGCACCCGGTGCAGATCCCAAAATACAAATTCGGGCTGCGTCCTCAATTAATGGTGATGCAAGTCCACTTATAGTAGTTGATGGATATCCTATTTCTGGAAGTCTGGCAACCGTAAACCCAAACGATATCGAAAGTTTGGAGGTATTGAAAGATGCAGCTTCCGCAGCCATTTACGGTTCTAGGGGTGCCAATGGCGTTATTCTCGTTACCACCAAAAAGGGAAGACAGGGTAAGCCTAGTTTTTCCTATAATACTTTTTATAGCATATCGGACAGGTACTTGGGGGATAATGAGATGCTCAAAACAGCCGGAGAGTGGGCTAATATCCTTGAGGACGGTATTGCCAGTGGGAGGTTCGACGTTTCAGAACTTGATCCGGCCTTTGTTGATTATAAGATAAATGCCTACAGAAACGCTCCGGATGTAGTGGCCGTAGAAGACTGGCTTTTTCGAACCGGTTACACGATGAACCATAATTTTAGCATGAGCGGGGGTACTGAAAACTCCAATTACTTTGCTTCTGTTGGGTATCAAAACACTGAGGGTATTGTAATCACACAAGGTTTCGAAAGACTCAATGCCCGTTTGAATATCGATACAAAGTTGGGCAAAATATTCAATACAGGATTGAGTTTCAACGGATTTGCATCAAAAAGGGATATAGTAGGTCATGATATGAGAGATTTATTAAGGGCCTATAGTATACACCCCATATACCACACAGAAGAGTCGATTGCATTTGTCCAACAATTGGACCAACAAGCTCAGGCTTTAGGTTTAGATCCCTTTGATTCGGGTTATCGCGGTGGTGACGCACCATTTAACAATAGCATTTATACATTGCAACCTGGAGATACGGCACAAGACTGGCATTATGGAAGAGTTGGTAATGGTATCGGTGGGTCTGGTGATGCAGGTCCGGCAACGAAGTTGGACAATACGGATGCATGGCAGAAGACCTATTTCGCCAACTTATCTTCTTATTTCCAATTTAATATTTTGGACGGGTTGAACATAAAAACCGTTTTAGGGGCGGACTATAGAGATACTGAAGACTTTGCCTATAGAGGACTCGAGTTTGATTCAAGGGCCCGTGGTACCCAAACGGTGTTGGATAGGACCAAAGTAAGGCGAACATCAATCCTAAGTGAGACTACATTGAATTTTGCCAAGACCTATGGCAAACATGAAATATCAGCTGTTGCAGGACTTGAATTTCAAAATTTCTTCATCACCGGTACTGCTTTGGACGGAACAAATGTTCCATTCAGTGATATCATCAATTATAACTTGTTAGATCCAGAGGATATTACAGTTACCGAGCGGGACGAAACCATAGCAAGGAGAAGTGTTTTTGGAAGAATAAATTACGCTTACGATGATCGTTATTTGCTTTCGGCATCAATAAGAAGGGACGGAGATTCCCGTTTTGGGGCGAACAACAAGTACGCAACATTCCCGGCACTTTCCATTGGTTGGAACATCCA
>NZ_JANQIH010000080.1 GCF_028282265.1 Allomuricauda sp. | reverse complement strand
GGGAAAAGAGATAAAGTAAAAAGGGAAAGAATTTTCCTTGAAGGTGTTGTCAAGAAGAGGGAAAGAAAAAAAAGATTGATTACATTAATAATAGGAATTCCTTTGATTATGGGTCTTTCCTTTCAGTTCTTCTCACATCGTAAAGATGGCAAAGAAACGGAGAGCTCATTCATGATTACTGTATTGGTACATGGAAAAGAAGGGCCAAAGGACCAAATCATAAGTGGTGAAGGCGATGTACTACTTGACTTTGGAAGTACACGTGAAAAAGAGCCAATTAATAATGAAGGTGAGGCAACGTTTAAAGAAATACCATATCAATTTCTAGGCACAAAAGCTCGAATCAATATTGATCATCCACAACCATACGCTACCGTTGTTCCCAACCAAGAAATTACCTTAAAAAGAAATGAATCTTATTACTTGGAGATTTATTTGAAGGGTTTAAATAAGATTAACGGCCGAGTTTGGGATTTTGAGACTGAACAAGTCCTGGATAGTGTTAGAGTGGCATATATGGGTGTTTCTACCTACACCGACAGTTTTGGGTGGTTTGAACTACAAATTCCAGATGACATTCAATCCAAATTTATTGGGCTCGATTTTTTTAAACCAGGTTATGAATACCAAAAGCTTGACAGCATTACTCCTCACACATTTCAAGAAGTAGAAATATCCTTGAGACAACTAAAATGAAAAAGCTTTTTATATTTTTTACCCTTTCATGTTTCTCTGCGTTAGCTCAGAATGACCCCAAAATTTCAGGTTTAGTAGTAGAGCAAAACAGCCAATATCATACGGGGAGCCTTAGATTCTTATCCAATACTCAGATTATATCAAATGGAGCCATTCCGCAAAGGACAGATATAAAAGGAGAATTCACCATGTTTTATCCAGGAAAAAAGAATGGGCAAGTAGCCTCTATTTATGCCACTAAAAATGGATATAAAGTAATCAATTCGAAAGAACTTAAAGCAACCGCAGTAATTGGTAGAAAGACACCTCTAAAAATTGTCATGTGTGAGGAACAGAAATTTTTTGAAAATCAAATTGCCTATTATCAAATAGCTAAGAATTCCTTGTTACAGAGCTATCAACGAGAAATAGACATACTAAAAAAGGAAAATCAGGAATCAAAAAGATTAATGTATCAATTGAGGGAAAGGTTTCAAAAAGAAATTAAGAATTATAACGAGGCAAAGGAAATGCTTGACATTCGGTTAGCAGAAACGGAGGGTCTCGCTAAAAGCCTTTCCGATAGGTTTCTTACTATCAATCTCGATGATCAATCCGAAAATTACAGAGAGGCATTTAAACTATTCTTAAAGGGAGACATAAATGGTGCAATAAGAATCCTAGATGAAGTTAATCTGGAAACGAGGTTGGAAATCAATTCCAAAGAGTTGTTAAGGGAAGAGAAACTGGTTGAGGAAATGGAAGAAAACATAACGAAACGACAGGTTCAAATTCAACAGGATATAGATCAATGCCTTCTCAAAGCAAGATTACACACCATCAATCATGAGTTTGAAGAAGCAGAAGAAAGTTATGATCTGGCAATTCAATATGAAATTGACGATGAGGACTTCCCATATGAGTATATACAGTTTCTCTATTCTATCAATAAATGGGGTAAAGGGCAAAAATATGTCGAAGAACAAGTCGTAAAGTACATAGAATTGCAGCGTACGGATGATTATTATTCATATGAGTTGGCTACTATGGAATTGAATCTTGGAGTCATATACTTTGAAATGGGAAGATATCAATTGGGAGCCAAGTACCTAATTCAAGGAAAGAAGAACTTTGAGAAGTTATTATTCCAGGACCCTAAATGGTATTTTCCTGAGTACATAAGAATGTTGCTGATTCTGGGTGAAAAGTTTACCCTTCTTGATATTGACAAAGCGAAAAAGTACTATGAGTTTAGCCTTGAAATACTTGAGACTCTAAAAAAAGACGTAGAATTTGATGATTCTCTTATGATCGCTACTTGGTCCGGAATAGCAAATATTTATCGTAACCTTAACCAGCATAATAAAGCTATAAGTTATGCACAAAAGTCTTTGAGCTACCTGGAAAATCAGGATTCAAGCTTTTTAGATGAATCCACTCAAAAACAGCTTATTGTAAATAACTATGGTCTACTTGGAAAAGTTTATTCGACCATAGATAGTATTAATCAAGCTATTTTTTATCATCAGAAATCTTTAGAATTGATGCAGGAATTGGCTAAAGAAAACCCTTTGGAGTTTGAGGGTCATCTTGCTAATGACTACTATCATTTAGCCTTAGTTTTCATTAAAAGTGACTATCCATCAGAAGGAATAGAAATGTTCCAAAAATCTCGAAGCATATTTTACAGAATGATGAACGAAGTGGATGAATCATATTCATTTGACTATGTAAAAGTACTATTTAATCTTGCTTCGGGTTATCATAGCATAGGAAATATAGAGGCGGCCGCTAAAACGTTTAATGAGGCCAAAACTTTAGCAGATGAATTGATACTCAAACATCCTACCGAATTCTACTCTAGGTATCTAAATCATTTTAAAGGTTATGCAGATTTTTTGATTGAAATGAAACTGTATCAACCAGCAATAGATAGTTATAACAAGATTATTGAATGGGTTCTATCAAATGATCAACCTAAACATTTTGATATAGTGGAGTACTTTGGACCATTACATTTTTATTTGGGGTTGGCCAATTATAAATTAGGGAAAATGGAAGAAGCGGAGAATTACTTTCTCGAATCGCTTCAGTTTTTTGTCCAAACCGATTTAAACGAAGACAAAAACCTTAATGAATATATTTTGACATTAATAAATATAGGTGTTATTACATACGAAAAAGAGCTACCTCCCTTTTATCTCAATTACTTAGACGGTTTAAACCACTATTATGAAAGAATCCCTGAAGCGATGCTTTATGACATGGTCAAGATACTATCCGGTCATGGGCACATTAAATTCAGACAAGGAGGATATGTAAAATCTATGGAAGCACTTAGGTTAAGTATTGAGATTTTAAATTATCTAATCCGTACTGACCCCTCAATATACTACTCTGATTATTTTGATGTGGTTTACTATTACGGAGAATTGCTTGAAACTATTGGAGATTATAAATCGGCTATCGATTCCTATGAGGAATTACTGCTTTCAGCCATAGAAAAAGAGGGTGTTACCTCGGAGTTAGACCTTTCGCTGGGAATAACAGAAGTTTATGCTCAGTTAGGGTTTCTAGCGATGAACAATTATGACTTTCTGAAATCTGAGGATTATTTGAATAAAGGGTTGAGCCGAGTTCTTGAAAACATTCGTGACAATAAACAAGATGCACATGAATATTCCGAAGTAAGTTGTGGTTTAGTTTTAAACTTGTTAACCTTGTATTCCATTCCAGAAAATCAAAGTATGGAACCGACCAAAAAAAATAGTCGTTATCGAAGTTTAAAAAGAAAAGTGAAGAATTCCGGTCTATTCCAAATAATTGAAAACAGTGACTTAGAGATTTGTAAAAGATGTCACAGTATGATTGTTGATTAAACCCTTCTGAGAAATAAAAATGATAGCATTAGGAATCATATAGGCAATTTACTTGCATAACAATTATCAGAATTTTGCTACCTATAAGTAAATCCAATTTATGGGCGGAGCAGGACACATGCTACATGCGATAAAAAGTCTCAAAGCAAACAGAGCCCTGAAAAAAGGAAGAAAAGTTAAAAGACTAAAGGATGTTCTTGATGACTCGACCGTAAAAACAACACTAGAATTCAAGGAAGTTGAACCGCAAGAACTAGAAAGAATCAAGACCAACATTCGAAGAGAGGCAAGAAAAAGACGTCGAAAGGAAATTATACTTTACATGATTGTTTCTCTTACAATATTGGCCTTCTTACTTTTTGCTTATTAAGGGCATAATTACATTTAAAGTACAAAAATAGTACATTTTGTAAATGAAAAAACCCCAAAACATTGAAAAACAATGAATTGGGATTTAACTCTGCGGTCTGGACGGGACTCGAACCCGCGACCCCCTGCGTGACAGGCAGGTATTCTAACCAACTGAACTACCAGACCAATGATTTTATCTACTAAGAGACCTTAACAACAGTTAAGTTCAAATCTTGTTACAAAGCTTTTTTAAAGCGAGTGCAAATATACATTCTCATTCGTATTGTACAAAACATTTTTTGAAAATAAGCCAAGGGAGATTATGCGAACTTCTGCCGTTCTATCATAAAGGTGTTGAACACTTGTGAAAAATCAGAATTGATATCAACGCTTACATACTTGATTTTATATTGGGCGCATTTTAGTTTCAATTCATTTTGATACATCAGCACTTTTTTCTGATAGGCCTCTTTAATATTATCGGCATATAGGTCTATGTGCTGCCCACTTTCCACATCTACAAAACGTTTGGGGGTGTTTTCAAAGTCGAATTGGATTTCATGTCTATCATCCAACAAATGGAAAAGAACCACGGCATGTTTGTTGTATTTCAAATGTCGTAAGGCTTCAAAAAGTTTTGCCTCCTCCGTTTCGGTTTGAAACATATCCGAAAACAAGAAGATGAGACTGCGTCTATGGATTTTCTCGGCAATCTGATGCAAAAATGTGTATGTTCTAGTGGAACCTGATTTTCTGGGTATGGAGGCTACCTCATTTAATTTGGAATAGAGTGTTTGAAAATGGCGTTCGCTACTTTTTTCGGAAAAATAGAGGTCATACGCGTCTGAATAAATGCTAAGGCCAACAGCGTCTCGTTGTCGCTTTAACATTTGCATCAAGGCGGCAATGGCCAAAACTCCAAAGCCTATCTTGTTTAGATTATCCAAGCTTGGTTTAGAAATCTCGGGATAATACATGGAAGCCGAATTATCCAGAATCATGTGGCACCGCAGATTGGTCTCATCTTCATAACGTTTGGTATACAACCGGTCTGTTTTGGCGAATAACTTCCAATCGATATGCTTGGTACTCTCTCCTGGATTGTAAATTTTGTGCTCGGCAAACTCAGCAGAAAAACCGTGAAACGGACTTTTATGGATGCCGCTGACAAACCCTTCAACAATCTGGTTGGCCAAAAGCTCTAAATTCTGGAAAAGCTGTGTTTTCGATAACTCCGAACGTACATCCATGGTGCGATAAAAATCCAATATAAAACAAAAAAGGCTTGGCATTAGCCAAACCTTTTATAAAATGTATGTTATCTTAACTTATAATACCGCTTCAATAGCGTCTGTGTAGGTTTTCTTAGGAGATACACCAACTTGTCGGTTTACAATTTCTCCATCCTTAAAGACCAAAACCGTAGGGATGTTACGAACTCCGTATTTAGCTGCGAATTGCTGATTGGCATCTACATCTACTTTGCCTACAACTGCCTTGCCTTCGTATTCTGAGCTAACCTCATCAATAATTGGGCCTACCATTCTACAAGGGCCGCACCATGCTGCCCAAAAATCAACCACTACCGGTTTGTCACTTTTAAGTACTACGTCTTCAAAGGTTGCATCTGTTATTTCTAGTGCCATTGTATGTAATTTAATATTCGCAAAGTTAGTCAAATAATACCCATGTTCCTTACGGCTATGGTATTCGTTTTTGTTATTGGGCCATCAGCGTAAGTTATAGATAATCAGTTCAGTTTGTAATAGATTTCGTTTTCCTCTAGTACGTTCAACAAATCGGTATTGATTTTTACTTTTTGTCTTCGGCTCGAAAGGTTCAGTTTGATTTCGTCCTGCATTTCGTAGACGATAAAATTCAACGGCTGGTCACCTTTATGTGATTTAAGGGTTTCTTTTAATGTTTTAATGCGTTTTTCCTGTAAACGGTCAATGTCCAATTTGATGGTTAACTTTTTGGCATAAGCATCCATGACATCTTGAAGTTGTTTGAAATCATTGAACTGCAGGCGGGGATCTCCTTTCTTGCCCGTATCCCGGTTCACCCAGCCTTCTCTAACAAAAGTTTTTACATGAACGAAGGAATTAATCATAAGAAAGTGCCTGAATTTCAAATAATCCTCGCCAAAAATTCGAAACTCGTAGGAATCGGAATAATCCTCAAGGGTAAAAGCGGCCCAACCCTTTCCATTTTTGGAAATGCGATGCTGAACATCCGTAATGACACCTGCCACAGTCAATTCTCGATTTACATAATCTTCCAATTGATGGAAGGCCGAAACTTTACTATTGCAAAACGCAACAATCTCCTTTTTAAAGTCATCCAAAGGATGTCCGGATATGTAAATACCGACCACCTCTTTTTCGCGACGAAGTTTTTCCATAGTACCCCATTCCTCACAAGGAGGGATTTGGGGTTCAGGAATCTGAACCTCACTTGATTCCCCAAACAGACTTACCTGGGAAGAATTCTCGTTTTCTTGAAATTTCGCCCCATATTTTACAGCTTTCTCCAAGAAGGTTATACCGTCACCATCGTGATGAAAATATTGCGCTCTATGGGTTCCTTGTAAAGAACCCAATCCGCCTGCAAGTGCTAAATTTTCAAAGGATTTCTTGTTTGCTGAACGGAGGTCCACCCGTTTGGCCAAATCGAAAACCGATTTATAAGGGCCATCCTTTTTTCGATGTTCAACAATGGTTTCAACTGCAGAGCGTCCTACACCTTTTATGGCCCCCATGCCAAAACGGACAGCGTTGTTTTTATTGACAGCAAACTTATAGTAGGATTCGTTGACATCGGGCCCCAGTACTTCGAGTCCCATTCGTTTACATTCCTCCATAAAAAAGGTTACCTGCTTTATGTCGTTCATGTTGTTTGATAGCACTGCTGCCATGTATTCTGCAGGGTAGTGGGCCTTTAGGTATGCGGTTTGATAAGCAATATAGGCGTAACAGGTGGAGTGACTTTTGTTAAAAGCATAGGAGGCAAAGGCTTCCCAGTCTTTCCAGATTTTTTCCAATACATTGCGGGGATGGCCATTCTTTTCGCCACCATCCAAAAATTGCGGTCTTAGTTTTTGTAGGAGGGAAAAAATCTTTTTCCCCATGGCCTTGCGAAGTACATCGGCTTCACCTTTTGAGAATCCCGCCAGTTTTTGGGACAACAACATCACCTGTTCTTGGTAAACCGTGATGCCATAGGTTTCCTTCAGGTATTCTTCCATTTCGGGAAGGTCGTAGGTTATCTCTTCCTCTCCATGTTTTCGCGCAATGAAACTGGGAATGTACTCCATGGGTCCCGGGCGATATAGGGCATTCATGGCGATGAGGTCATCAAAAACCGTAGGTTTTAGGTTTTTCATGTGCTTTTGCATCCCGGGGGATTCGTATTGGAATATGCCTACCGTATCACCACGTTGAAAAAGTTCGTAGGTTTTTTCATCATCCAAAGGAAACTCATCCGGAATCAATTCTACCCCTGTCCTCGCCTTAACAATTTTTACCGTATCCTTAATCAAAGTCAAGGTTTTCAGTCCCAAAAAGTCCATCTTAAGAAGTCCGGCACTTTCCACAACCGAGTTGTCGAATTGGGTCACGTAGAGCTCGGAGTCTTTTGCTGTGGCAATGGGCACAAAGTTGGTGATGTCATCAGGGGTGATGATTACCCCGCACGCATGGATTCCGGTATTCCGCAAAGACCCTTCCAAAACCCGGGCCATATTTACGGTCTGGCCTTCTAGGTCATCTCCTTCAGAAATGTTGAGCAGTTCATGGACCTTAAGAAGCTCATCAGACCGGAATTTCTTTTTCAAATCCGCTTCCTCCATCCCGAAAATCTTATGGAGTTTTCCCATAGTGGGAATCAACTTGGCAATTCGGTCTGCATCGTTTAATGGCAAATCGAGTACACGGGCTGTATCACGAATAGAGGACTTGGCCGCCATGGTTCCATAAGTGATGATTTGCGCCACCTGATTGGCACCATATTTATTGATTACGTAATCCATGACCTTGCCTCGGCCTTCATCATCAAAGTCAATATCG
>NZ_JANQIH010000038.1 GCF_028282265.1 Allomuricauda sp. | reverse complement strand
CGTATTCAAAACGTTTGGTTTTGCAGGGAATGGCATCAACGGCCCATGGCAATTATGGCGTGAAAATCATGGGTATTTTTCCAAAGGAAGAAAAAAAAGTCACCAACATTTCGGAAAAACTGGTGGAGGGCACCTATTTGTACAAACTAAAAAGAAACCCAATTGTTATTGGCGAAAAACTGGCACACAAATTAGATGTAAAGATTAATTCCAAAGTCGTGCTCAACTTTCAGGACGCCAGTAACAATACCATCGCTACCAGTTTTAGGGTTGAGGGAATCTTCAAAACAGTAAACAGTTCATTTGATGAAGCAAATGTATTTGTAAAATACGACGATTTAGCTCCACTTGTTGATTTGAGTGGAAAATACCATGAAATGGCCATTCTCTGTGCGGACGTCGATCAGACTATCTCGGTTAAAAATCAAATTTCCACGGATAATTTGGTGGAAACCTGGGATGAACTCGCACCAGAATTGGGCTATACACAAAAAACCATGAACAACTTTCTCTACATTTTCATGGGTATCATTTTACTGGCCTTGACGTTCGGGATTGTCAACACCATGCTTATGGCAGTTTTGGAACGAAAAAGAGAGATAGGCATGTTACTTTCTGTTGGCATGGACAGACGAAAAGTATTCGCCATGATTATGTTGGAGACACTCTTCTTGGCCATGATAGCAGCGCCACTTGGGGTCTTGTTGTCAATTTGGACCATAGAATATTTCGGCTTACAGGGTATAGATCTTTCATCCGTAGGCAAGGGACTGGAAAGCTTTGGAATGGATTCCAGAGTATATACCGCACTGCCCACTGTCCTGTATTTGAATATTACTTTGATGACACTCGTTGTGGCATTGATCGCTGCGTTGGTACCGGCAAGAAGAGCTTTGAAAATGAACCCGGCTGAAGCGGTGAAAGCCATTTAAATAAGTCTTACACAAACTATCAATTAAAGAAGAACAAAATGAATGTTATAAAAACAGAGAATCTAAGGAAGGTCTATAACGAGGGTAAGGGAAATGAGGTACGAGCATTGAATGGTCTGTCCCTAGCCATAGAAAAGGGTGAATTTACTGCCATTGTGGGTCCCTCCGGGTCAGGCAAGAGCACTTTGCTCAATATTATTGGAGGTTTGGACAAACCCCATTCAGGCAACGTACTTGTGGATGAAGTGGACATTCTTGCGTTGGAAGAGAATGAGCGAATCAATTTCAGACTGCGGAATATTGGTTTTGTATTTCAGGCCTACAATTTAATTCCTGTACTCAATGCGAAAGAGAATGTGGGGTTCATTATGCTCCTGCAACGTGAACCAAAAGAAACGATTGATGAGCGGGTTGAAGAATTGCTTGAATCGGTTGGTTTGCAAAACCAGGCCTTAAAACGTCCCAATGAAATGAGTGGAGGCCAGCAACAGCGTATCGCCGTGGCAAGGGCATTGGCATCCCGACCCAAATTTGTTTTGGCCGATGAGCCAACCGCCAATCTCGATTCAAAGTCCACATCTGCCCTTTTGGATATTATGCAACAGTTGAACGAAAGCGAGGGTGTCACCTTTATTTTTTCAACACATGACCAAAGGGTCATAGATAGGGCACGGCGTGTGGTCACCTTGGAGGATGGCAAAATCGTGGAGGATATTATACAACTAAATTGATGCCAAAAAAGTACATAATACTCTGGGTTTTGGTTTTTGTATGCATCATGGAATCAATAGCACAAGAAAAACGAAGCTGGGCTTCAGAACATTTGACCTTATCTGGGTATGTCAAATTTTTGAATACATCCAGTTTCGTTTCCTTGGATAGTATCGCCAACGATAACCTGATCCATAACCGAACGAATTTGAAAGTTTATGCCAATGATAATCTAACATTGGCGCTCGAATTACGGAACAGGTTGTTTTGGGGAACCTCGGTAAGGTCCTTTCCTGACTTCTCCTCAACAGTGAAGAATCCCAATCAAGATATAGACCTGAATGCCTTTTTGCTCGATGAACCTGCAATATTAATGCTTTCAACGATAGACCGCTTATATGTGGATTATCACAAAGGAAAATGGCAATTGGTCGTAGGTCGCCAGCGAATAAATTGGGGGAAAAATCTAGTTTGGAACCCCAACGACCTTTTCAATGCCTACAATTTCCTGGACTTTGATTATGAGGAACGTCCAGGAGCAGATGCGGTAAGAGCAAAATACTTTACCTCAGGAGATTCCAGTTTGGAGTTCGCCATCAGTTATGCCCATGTATGGAAGGACAACACCTTGGCGATTAAATATAACTTCAATAAGCATCAGTACGATTTTCAATTCATAGCTGCTAAGTTTCTGAATGACTATACGCTCGGAATGGGTTGGGAAGGTGTTATCAAAGATGTAGGCTTTAAGGGCGAGCTAAGTTATTTTATGCCGAATGACCGGGCTGAAGGAAATAATTCTTTCGTCGGATCTGTTTCATTTGATTACTACTTCGCAAACGACATATCCGTCAATATATCCACGCTTTACAATAGCGCTGGAGCAGGTGATGTTGATTTTTTTGGTGGTTCATTGGCAAATAATGCAACAATAGATGCGAAAAATTTAATGCCAAACAAGTGGTCGCTATTTGGTCAGGTTACAAAAACTTTTACACCAGCGATAACAGGATCATTGGCTTCCATTTATGCCGTGGATTTGAACTCTGTTTTCCTAACACCACAATTCACTTACAACATTTCCCAAAATTGGGACTTCGATGTAACAGGACAAATTTTCTATGGAAAACAAGAAAATGAATTTAAGAATTTGGGAAACAGCATTTTCCTGAGATTCAGATATAGCTTTTGAGTAAAGCAAGGTTCTTCAACTTCACAAATAACACTGTGCCACAGTAATATGTTTATGTCGGGTTGAGCAATGGCTTGGGGGCCGATTTAGAGGTTTAGAGGTCCCCTGGCCATTAAGCGAGAAAATTAAAAACAAGAAAAGAAATGATTAGGTATGGAAACCATAGTAAAACAAAGTACAAAACTAAGAATCGAAAAGCGCTCCCCTACCCGGGATGAGTACAAGTCTTTAATGAATCCATCTGATTGGCATACCATTGAAAATCAGTTTGCAAAAAATGCCTTCGGAAAAGAAGTATACAGCATTGTGGTTTTAGATGGTCCCAATGTGATTGGAATAGGTAGGGTTGTTGGTGATGGGGCCATCTATTTTAACATCCAGGATATGATAGTTCACCCAAGTTACAAGAACAAGAATGTGGGGCAACTGATTATGGATCATATTGAGGGCTACTTCGAAACCATAGGGTCGCGGCACGCCTATATAGGTTCGATGGCGACCAATGGAACAAAAGAATTGTACGAAAAATATGGGTTTGTCGAACGTAAAACCAAAAACTCTGCCATGTTCAAAATTCTAATACGCGAGGATTCAACCTGTGTAGGACTTAGTTAGAACCGATTTACAACTCTAAGTGTTTAATGGTATTTAGGATGATTCTTGAATCACATAAACCCCCAGTATTTCGCTGAGTTAACAACTCTAATACCATCATTCTTTTTTCATTGGGCTGGTTTTCCCCTGTTATGAATAAAAATTAGGGATACATTACGGAACCAAGACCATATTTTATACCTCCAATTCATTAACTTCATATGGGTAAACCTGTCATAACCTGATTTGCTGGTCTACACAGTGTTGCTTAATTTAAACTAAAATGAAAAAAATACTTATTGGGATTCTACTGCCTTTCCTTCTCTCAGGATGTGGCGATAACATGAAAAAAGAATATTCAGAAGAAGATGATAAAAAAATGGTGTCAGAAATACTTGAAAACTTAGATGACCACACCCTCGATGTTGATGCGAAAATGAGTGTCTATTCCGAGGACATTATCCATATGGGACAAGGAAATAGAGCCATTACAAGCCTTGAAGATCTCAGGTCAATGTTTATTGAAGAACGCAAGTGGGGTCACTCCGAAATGAAACATCAGGCTTTTGAAATACACAGTTTTGATGATCATGTAATTGTTCGAGGAGGGGTCAAAGGACAGTGGCATTCAATAGATGGGAATAACACGGTACCCTTTGAAACCAATAATCTAATGACCTTTAAAAGAACCAATAACGGAGAACTTAAAATATGGCATGTCATATTTAATAGGATAGAAAACTAGTTCCCCTGTTTTTTGGCAATCTAAACCTATCAAGGTTTCAATATGCACTTCATAACAAATGCTAAAAATGAATGGGCGAACCAAACTTTCTGAATTATATGTGCTAAATTAATGCTTATCAATACTGAAAATGGGTACGCCCCCATTTTTGCCATAAGTTGAACATCACTTAAAGGATATGGACCCTAGCCAAAAGAAGACCTTAAGAAGCAAGTTGTTCCGTCATTTGGATGGTATTGTAATGGCTCCGACCGCACACGCATTAAAAAAACGTGGAGTTACAGATTATCTTTTGGACCATAAAAAGATATCTCTCCATCAGCTTACTGAATACTTCAACGCCAACGAAGGGTATTTGAACGTAGCGCTGAGGGGCTTGTGTTCCCAGGGATGGTTGAATCAAACCGTGGACAACAATGCGAACACCGTCCATTTTGAAACAAATGATCGAACAAAATCGGCTTTTGAACTATTCCATCTGTATGATGACGTTGTACACCTTTTAAAAATATCGGGGAAATACCATTCGAGAAAGTTTGAAATAGAACCATTTCTTGAGTTGGAGAAAATCTACAGCTCTTTCAAAGAACATGCTGGGGATGAAGCGCTAAAAAATGAAGTAGATGATGAAATTTACCATCAAATACGTCATCATCTCGAAGGAATTATTGTGGGACCCACCACGGTATACTTGGGTATTACCTCAATGTTCCATAAATACTTTATGGAAACCCGATTCAAACCAGAAGAGTTCCATGAGAATCACGAGTATTTCGAAAGACTACTCAACATTTTGTCAGGATTAGGATGGTTCAGCATCGCAAACGGTACCTTTGAATTTACCGATTATGGGCTGTTCTTTGCCAAAAGAGCCACTGCATACGGCGTAACCATTTCTTACCTTCCTACCCTGAGAAAGTTGGATGATCTTTTGTTCGGCAATCCTCTTGTGTTACAAAATAACTCAAAGGATACCGGTGAACAACACGTAGATCGTGAAATGAATATCTGGGGAAGCGGTGGGGCGCACGCTTCCTATTTTAAGGTCTTGGATGAAATCGTTATCGATATTTTCAACAAACCCATAAGTGAACAACCCAAAGGTATTCTCGACATGGGATGTGGCAATGGAGCTTTCTTGCAGCATTTGTTCACGGTAGTGGAAAACAGTACCATGCGCGGAACTATGCTTGACGAATATCCGTTACAACTAATAGGTGTCGACTATAATGAGGCGGCTTTGAAGGTTTCAAGAAAGAATCTGATTCAAGCAGATATATGGGCAAAAGTTATTTGGGGAGATATTGGCAAGCCAGGCCTTTTGGCAAAGGATTTGAAAGACAATTACGATATCAATTTGAGTGAACTACTTAATGTGAGGACCTTTTTAGACCATAATCGTCCTTGGGAAGAGCCAAAAAGTAATTCATCAAGATTAACCACTTCAACAGGTGCCTTTGTCCATCAAGGCAAAAGAATCAACAACAATCAGGTGGCCGATTCACTTAAAGAGCACATTAAAAAATGGACCCCTTATGTAGGTAAACACGGTTTGTTACTGATTGAACTACATACCGTAAAACCTGAACTTGTGGCTCAAAACATTGGCAACACTGCTGCCACCGCCTACGACTTAACACATGGGTATTCTGACCAGTACATCATTGAAATGGATGAATTCATAAGGGTCATTGAAGAAGTGGGCTTGACAACTGATAGGAAAGTATTTAAAAAGTTTCCCGATTCCGATTTAGCGACCGTATCAATCCACTTATTGAAGTGGAACAACGTGTAGTATATGAAAATGTAATAGCACGAATTTGAAACTAACACTTGGAGATCATCTATAAAATGGAAAAAATCCTACGGGAAGAGAAATAATTGAAGATTATGGATACATAGCGTTTGTAGGTGTCAAAAACTAAGGTGGATAGTAAAGTAATAAACACAAAACTTGGGGATATTGAATACTGCTCAATGGGTACTGGAATCCCGGTCGTATTTATACATGGAGGTCATTCCAATTGCCATGAAACACTTTGCCACAGGGGTTTTGACCTAAAAGAGTACCAATTAATCACTCCCTCCCGTCCTGGGTATGGAAAAACTCCTTTAAACCACAATCGAACTCCACGAAAAGCTGCAGATTTAATTGCTGAATTATTGGATTTTTTGTCAGTAAAAGAAGTAATTGTTTATGGTATATCAGCAGGTGGACCCACGGCAATAGAATTGGCGGGCAACTATCCCAACAGGGTGTCTAAATTAATTTTAGCTTCCGCGGTTTCCAAAAAGTGGCTTGAAAAAGATGAAAAAATCTATAAAACGGCGCAGTTCATGTTTAACCCAAAAGTTGAAAAATTCACTTGGGGGATGGTACGGTTCTTTTCGAAGATTTTTCCTGAATTGATAGCCAAAAATTTTTACCCCCAGTTTTCTAAAAATCCTATTCACAAATTAAAGAAGAAAGATATTGAAGAATTGCTTTCTTCCCTGAAGCACTTTAATTCTGGACACGGATTTTTGAATGATATTGACCAAAAACTTGCTGACGACGTATTCTCAAAAGTAAAATGCCCTACCCTCGTTATTCACAGTGAAAATGACAATTCCGTGCCTTTAGACCATGCCAAACATGCACATAAAATGATTGAAAATTCAGAACTCGAAATTCTTCAGAATGAATGGGGACACTTGTTCTGGATTGGAGCTGATTCAAAGAACGCCATTTCAAAAACATTGGATTTTATCCACAAAGATGGGACAAGTAAGAAAAATGAATAGGTTGCCTAGCCCACTAAGCTCCCAAGCCCTTTTGAAGTGATTTCATATATACCTTTTCATTAAAACTGTACAGATATGGTGCCTTGTTTTGCGCTCCCAACATAAGCTTTTCATGCCTTTTCAAGAATTTAAGGCTGAGTATTTTTCTTTGAAAATTACCTCTATCAAGTGATTTTTGAAGAATGGCCTCATGGATGGATTGCAAATCCATCATGGTGAACTTTTTTGGCAACAGTTCTTTTCCAATAGGAAGATAATTGATTTGATTCCTAAGGTGTTGGAGTACCTTGTGGATCATTTCAGAATGATCTAGGAGAAGTTCAGGTAATTCGTCCACCCGCTTCCAAGTACACTCTTCGCTCAGAAAATCTGCAATAGGTTTGGCGTCCTCCATATTAAGCAATGCAAAATATCCAACTGAAATAAACCGTTGTTGAAACCAGTTTTTCACTTTGTGCTGATTATCAAAATGCATCTGGTCCATGAGCACCTGCATCATGTGCTGGTTTTTGCTCGACGCATTCCAAACCCGGTTCATTCCACCAAAGGTTTCAAACTGCTTTAGAAAGACATTTTCGAGCCCTGTTCGTTGGTTCAGTACCCTATAAGCCGCATTATCTATGGATTCATTTTTGAAGACAAAACCGCCCGGAAGGGACCAAACGTCCAAGTTCTTCCATTTCAACACCAAAGTATGCAAAATGCCCTCATTATACCCTAGAATTACACAGTCCACAGAAATTCCGGGTAGAAATCTATCCAATTCTTTTTCGAACGATAGACTATTCTTTTCATCTGTCATATTTCAAAAATAGAGTTTTAATTTTTCAAATTGACAAAATAGTTTTAGCTTTATTGTGTCAATAATACAAAATAAAATGAAAGCACTCAAAATCTCTCTAAAAACCCTTTTAGGCCTAATAATACTGTTACTCCTTGTTTATTTTATCTATTGGGCAAAATCTAAATACAACTTAAACCGGTATCTTAAATCGTTGGGGGCCGATGTTCCAACCCTATCCATCAACAAGATTGACTACCGGGACCTAAACAAAAACGGTGTTTTAGATTCTTACGAAAACCCAGCTTTGAGTACCGAAGCTAGAGTGAACAATCTTATTGGGCTCATGACCCTTGAGGAAAAAGCCGGTTGTATGTTTTTTGGCATGATCGGGATGACCGACGAAGGCAACCTTATGGAAGCGCCTTTACTCTCTTCCAATCCTTTGCAAGTGATGGTTTCCAATTTCATTCCCCATGGTCCAGAATTGATAATAGATAAAAAAATGAACTGTTTTGCTCCGTTTGGCACTGGAAGTGCAAGGGTTTTGGCACGCTACAACAACCAACTTCAGGATTTGGCAGCACGAACACGTTTGGGGATACCTATCAGTCTGGCAACCGATCCAAGGCATACGATGGAGTTCGCACCGGGTATATCCCAAGGCGGAGAAGTCTACTCTTCATGGCCCAATCAACTGGGTCTTGCAGCCACAAGGGATCCACTCTTGGCAAGGAGTTTTGGGGACATCGCCCGACAAGAATATTTAGCTACAGGATTTAGAGTAGCGCTGCATCCTATGGCAGATTTGGCCACTGAACCAAGGTGGTCAAGGACCAGTGGGACCTTTGGGGAGGATGTTACTCTTGCCTCAGCTATGTTAAGAAACTACATTCAAGGATTTCAGGGGGATTCACTTACGGCCGAAAGCGTGGCCTGTATGGCCAAACATTTCCCTGGAAGTGGCACCCATCCCGAAGGTCACGAACCACATTTTAAATACGGGGCCGAACAATCCTACTCTGGGGATAATTTTGCATATCATATAAAGGCTTTCTCAGAAGGTACGCAACAAACTGCCCAAATCATGACCTCATATGGTATCATAAAAGGTCAAACAAAAGAGGATGTGGCCGTTGCCTTCAATCGGGAGTTGGTCAGTGAACTACTAAGGGATTCCTTAAGGTTCGATGGGGTAATCTGTACCGATTGGAATGTCATTACCGATACCAGGTTCACAAAAATGCTTAAGGGTGGCAGCTCCTCGTGGGGTGTGGAACATCTATCTCCGAAAGAAAGAATCATTAAGGCCATTGAGGCCGGAGTGGACCAATTTGGAGGGGAAAACGTACCAGAACTTATTGTGGAAGCCGTAAGGGACGGTAAAATTTCGGAAGAAAGAATAAACCAATCGGTAAAACGGATTTTAAAGGACAAATTTGACCTCGGACTATTTGACAACCCTTACGTAAATGAGGATAATGCAGAAAGAATCACCAGAAACCCCAGATTCGTTGAGGCTAGTCTTGTAGCACAACGTAAGTCCGCTGTCTTATTAAAAAACAAGGGGCTTTTACCTCTTAAAAAAGAATCTAAGATTTACATGGAAGGACTTCGTGATATCAATGCTCTGGTTCCTTATGGCGAATTGGTTGAAAATCCTGAAGAAGCGGATGTGATCATTAAACACATCGACACTCCTTTCGAACCTAAAACAGATTACTTGATTGAACGTTTCTTAGGTCAGACAGGAAGGTTATTTTTTACCGAAGAGGAACTAGATGAACTTTTGAAAAACACCAAAGAAAAACCGACCGTATTCGTCATAAACCTAAAACGTCCCGCTGTGCTTTCCCCAATAGATGTGGCAAGTGACGCTTTGATTGCTGAATTCGGAATTACTGATAAAGTACTGCTCGAAATACTCTTTGGTGATGTCAATCCTTCGGGAAGGTTACCTTTCGAAATACCTTCTTCCTGGGAGGCCGTCCTTGACCAGCTTGAGGATGTACCTTACGATTCAAACCAACCTTTGTATCCGTTTGGACATGGCTTGTCATATTAAAGTACTTAGGACCGCTACACAAGAAAATCAGTGAATTGACAGAGCTTCAGAGGTAAAAGTTATCTGTAAATTTTTCCAAAGTTTGGCGGATTAATAAATCGAAGAATCCATATAGATTTCCTTAACAGTGCAAACTAAAAGTGTCACAAAAATGTTAAGACTTACTCTATTTTTCTAACGAGATTGTTTA
>NZ_JANQIH010000238.1 GCF_028282265.1 Allomuricauda sp. | reverse complement strand
AATTCATTCTCAATAAAAAATGGCACCATCACCATTTCATCCGAAAATTCTGAAGTTCCTTTGTCGGAGGGACTGTTTTCATCGTCGTTGTTACAGGCTGACAAGAGCAGCAGGGTCATGGTCAATCCAATAATCGCCTTGCTCATATTGGCTAATTTGTAAATCTTTTTTTTCATAGTTCATTCATTTAATTCTTGTTTACTTACTACTAAAACATTTTTTGATGATTGTTAGGATGATGCAACGCATGACGTATTGAATCCTGGGACAAAACTATTCTCAGTTGCATTCTTCGGCCTTAGGAGAATTACCCATTTATGGACAAAGCACTACCTGTTTTTTAAATTCACAATATTTCAAACACCTAGAAATGCTTCAATTTGGGATTGGGTAAAGGGTTTTACGAACCATTAGAATATCCAAGTATTCAAGGGTACCTACTCCCCGTTTTTTAGATATATTGGGAATCCCTATTACTCTATTCGATTCATAAATTGTGGAAATGATAACCTTAGGTTTTTTTCGGTCCCCAGAATGGAATAATTTGAATTTTAAGATGAGGAAGTTAAACTAAAAGGAAAGTTGTGGTATTTTCAATTTTATTGAATCAAACCACTCCCATTTTTGTTGAATTTGGAGGTGAAAGATTCTACTAATGCGCCAACGTCTCACTTTATTTTTGGATAGTCGCGCCATATCCATTTAAGCGTATCTGGAAAAAGCTGCCCACCATGGCGCAATGAATGAGATCCCTCTCCAAAAACAAATTGATAATCATACCCTGCGTATTTTAAACCACTCGCCATCGCCTTGTTGGCCAAAGCCCAATCTCCCCATATGGCATTCAGATCTTGACTTCCTGATTGAAGGAAAATGCGTATTTCCTTCTTTGGGGTACGTCTTATTAAAGATGGATATTCATGACCCCCTCTCATATTGGTAAAGCTGCCACAGTGACTAATTACATTGCCAAACTTATCTGGTCTGTGCCAGGCAACATTGAATGCACATAATCCACCAGAACTGAAGCCTACTAAAATTCTTCCGGCCGGATCGTCTGTTATGTTGTACTCTTTTTTAATCTCAGGGATTAATTCCTCCAACAAGAATCTACCATAAAGATCGGTCGTAGAATCATATTCAAAACTCCTATTACTTGTTCCGCCATGGTAAGGAGTACCGGGCCCCACATCACCGGGCATAATGAAAAGACCAATGGTAACAGGAATTTCACCTTTATCGATAAGGTTATCGAGAATATTGGTTGGGTTAATACCCGGAGACCATTCAGATAAATCTAGGTAAACATCACCGTCTAGAAATATGATAAGGGATGCCGGTTTGGACAGATCATATTGTTTGGGCACATAGATCCAATAATCCCTGGTAGTTCCAGGATAAATTCGATCACTTTTCCAAACATGTTTGTTTAATGTACCTCTTGGAACACCATCTTTGGATTTTGAATCTTCACCAAGCTCGTAGGGCTCTTTGGCATTTTCCAACCTTTGAAATTCTCTAACATCTGCTTCTGGGGGAGCAATCTGCGTCCTAGCACAGCCAGGCAGGAACACAAAGGTTAAGAATGTGATAATCTTTGCAATACTTTTCATTTTCTTCAATTTTATTATATAGAAACAAACCTACAACCGTTGTTCTTTTCGTTATGGGTCAATGCAGTGGTGGTAAGCATCAAACAAGAACAAAGTAATATTTCAAGGTTAAAAAAAAGACACTGAATCTTTTCAGTATCATTGTTACAGCAATAAAAATAGACTTGTAAAGTTCTTAGGTCCTGGGTGGAATCACCTATTTTTATTGAAATGACCATCGATTTTAATAATTCCATACCAGAAGTGGATTTTCATGTTTCAATTAGGAATTGTTCTCTGATATTCGTTACCTGAAACATTGTGGTGGTGAACAGACCTAGAATTTGGAACTCCACCGTTTTGAAGGATATTCTCCTCACACTCCCTATTAATTGTTTCATGAATTCTTACTAGACGTTTACTGAATGTAAATTTTGAAACCTTTAAGGCTTTATTTGCGGAGTAAATACTACACCAAGCTAATGACCTTTATAAATCGCACCTGGTTATCATTTTGAGAATTAGGTGGTGACTTTTGAAAAATTGGGTATTTCCAATCAAATGCACGAAAGCTTCCCAGAATAGCTTTGCTTATCCAAATCTGCTGTCCTAGGTTTTTTGATTTGTTACAATACCATATGATAAGAAATATAGTCTTCACTTTATTGTTCTGCTTTGGGGTACATCTATACTCACAAAATGTAATCACGGGTGCAGTTTTTGACATGGCTGACCAACCACTTGCGTTTGCCAATGTGCTCTTATTGAAAAGGAAAGATTCCACACTTATGGCAGGGGCCATGAGTGATGAAAAAGGGCTTTTTAGACTTGAATCTGACCAGGAGGGTGTATTTATCATTAGGGTTACCTCGCTCGGTTATTCAGAATATACCTCAGATGAGTATGTTTTGGATGGTAACACTTCAATCACGATAGTTGAACCCATCATACTGAAAGAAGATGCCCAACAGTTGGCTGAAGTTGAGTTGGTAGCTAGAAGGAATCTATATGAACGACGACCAGATCGCATGGTGGTCAATGTACAGAGCAGTTCCATCAATGCCGGAGGGTCTGCGCTGTCCATACTTGAAACATCTCCTGGGGTCACAGTGAATAGGGCAAATGGCATAATTGGCATGCTAGGCAGAGAAGGTGCTGCAATATATATTAATGGTAAGCGGACTCGAATGTTAGGAAACGCTTTGGTTCAAATGTTGGAGGGCCTGCCTTCCTCGAGTATCGAAAAATTGGAACTAATTACCAATCCACCTGCTAATTTTGACGCGGAAGGAACCGGCGGTGCAATCAATATTGTTCTAAAGAGCGGGTATTCCAAAAAAGGTTGGAGTGGGAGTGTTACGGGCAATTCAGGCTATGGTAATGACTTTAAGTATGGTGCCACCACAGAACTTTATTTTGCTAAAGAAAATTACAGCTTTTTCACCTCATTCAACAACAATCAGAACTTTAGCATTCAGCCAAACTTTATTGACAAAAGGTATGTTTTAAACGGTGCTACATTTCAAGAAATACTCAACGGTCATAGAGAGGCCTTTATAGGGGCAAATCAATTTAGGATTGGTGGAGAAATCGAGCTTCAATCGGAGACCAGTCTAGGTGCAGAGATAAAATTCAGAAGAAACGTTTGGAATCTGGATGCCCTCAGTAAAACTGTGGGTACAGAAAACCAGGATGTATTGTTCACTGAGGATTTGGTAAGCTATGAGATTAATAACTGGAACCACTTATTAACCAGCTTCTATTTTAAACAGCAATTGGGAAAGGAATCTTCACTTGGCATTGAATATGATTATCTGAACTATACTAATATCAATGATGCGGACTATGATGAAATGCGAATGGAAAACAATACCAATCTGAGTAGAAGCTTTATCTCTGAGGCAGAAACTGATGTTGCCTTTCACGTGGCACGTTTCGATTTTGATACAGCATTGTGGGATAAAGGCAAATTAGGAATTGGTGCAAAGGGAACGATTTCAAAATTCAATAATGAGGTTGCTGTTTTTGATACATCCTCAGGTATACAGGTTCCAGATGAGGAACTTTCCCAGATACGAAAACTTGATGAAAGAATTTGGGCGGCCTATGTTGAGATTAATCTGGATTTAGGGGAGAAGACAGATTTGAACGCAGGGATTCGATACGAGTACACCGATTCAAACCTAAATACGGTAGGAGAGCAGAACGATTACGTCATTAACAGGGGACAATACTTCCCAAGCATAAGGCTTTCTCATCGATTCAATACCAATTGGAATACCTCGTTTTCTTACGGAGAACGAATTGGACGTCCTGATTTCAGGACGCTTTCTCCGGCGTTTTACTTTTTTAATTCTACCACCTTATACACAGGAAATCCTGCCATTCGCCCTGTTACCTCCCGAACCCTTTCATATAGTTTAGAACACAAACGAAAGCACCTAACCCTGCAATATACAAGTGAAGCAAATCCAAATGCATGGAGGGCTCCAAGCTTTTCAGAAGATTTTAGCACCACTACTATAAATCCACAACCTATGGAGGAGCGAAGGCTTCTGAGTGCAACACTCGCTTTCCCATTCCGAATTACAAAGCGTTTGACTTCCAATCATTCACTAAGTGGCCTGTGGCAATATGAAGTCCCTATTTACGAGGATATTCCTCTTGAACGAAGTAACTGGTATATCAACCTAAGCAGTAATTTTCAATATCAACTTTCAAATGCACTCTCATCCGATGTTTCATTCAATTGGATATCCCCAAGAATTATTGGACTTTCTGATAGTGAAGCTGCTATTGGTTTAAACCTTGGTGCCTCGTACAATATCACGGAAAGATGGCAATTATCCTATTCGCTTATGGACGCTTTTGATCGAAATACCTTTTTGCACTTTGACTCGGAAATTCCGGAGAACAACGCAAGGTTGAATTGGTTTTATCACTATGAGGGCAGGATTCATTCAGTTGCACTTCGATACAAGTTCGGTAATGGTTCCAAACGCAAAGAACGTGGTTATGGATCTCAAGAGGAGCAGAATCGCTTGAATTAAGAAAATAAGTAATCAATTCAATGAAAAAGCGCCATTATGGCTAATAATTAAGGTGTCAATGGATGCAAAACACCTTGAAAACTACAGTGAAATGAAAGAAACAACAGATTTACTCTATTTAACAGATGGAGGTTTGGAGACAGATTTGATTTACCATCATGGTATTCCGCTCATCGAATTTGCTGCATTCCCTTTACTGAAAAATGCAATTCAAAATGAAGTTTTGATGAACTACTATCGTGACTATTTGGATTTGGCAGCAAACTTCGGCTTAGGTTTCGTGTTGGAAAGCCCCACCTGGAGAGCCAATTTGGATTGGGGCAAAAAACTAGGTTATACGGCTGAATCACTAATAAAAATTAACCAATTGGGCATCAATAGAATGCACGAATTAAAACTGGAGTATATGAATCGCATTCCCGAAATTAAAATTAGCGGACAAATCGGACCCAAAGGGGATGGTTATGTTGTTAAGGACATTTTAAAACACGGTGAAGCTGCCCAATATCATGAGCTACAGATAAGAGCTTTTAAAGAAGTAAATGTAGATATCGTTACAGCAATAACCATGACCTATTCTGAGGAAGCACTTGGAATTGTTAGGGCCGCCCAATTATATGATTTGCCCGTTGTAATCTCTTTTACCGTTGAGGTGGATGGCAAATTACCTAGTGGAGAAAGACTTAATGAAGCCATCCAAAAGTTGGATGATTTGACCAATGGTTTTCCGTTGTATTATATGATCAATTGTGCACACCCTTCCCATTTTTTTCATTTGTTCGATACGAATGAAAGTTGGAAAAATAGAATTCATGGCCTTAGGGTAAACGCCTCCTGTAAAAGTCATGCCGAATTGGATGAAGCAACTGAACTGGATAAAGGCAATCCTAGGAACCTTGGTCATTGGCACAGGGTACTGAAATCCAGTCTACCCAATTTGAAGGTACTTGGGGGATGTTGTGGTACTGACGTCTCCCATGTTGAAGCAATATGTAAAAGTATTTTGGACTAGTTTCCTATTTTATTATTGAAGCTCAACTGGAGATTGGTCTTACGAGATACATGAATATATCGTCCATATATGGATTTTATATCAATAAAAAAGACCTATTAGACTGCTTTTGCTGTCTCCAACCTAATAATTTACCTAATTGATTTCCAGGAATAGTTTTTTCCAAAGGGTGTTTTCAAACTTATCCCTGAAAACCCCAAAATGTCCGATGCTGTCGGTCTCAAATTTACTGGGTTCCAAGTGCAAGGTTTTTATCGGGGCATTACTGTACTTTTCAGTCATCCAGTTAACCGCTTTTTTGGGAGCGAATTTGTCATCTTCGATGCTATAGGCAGTCATTTCAACGGTGAGTTCTTCAAAAACAGTTTCGTTTGCCGATAGTTGGCTGAACATGTAGTCTGCATGTTTGCCCCAATTTCTCCATTGTTTGGCGACGTTTCTTGGAAGATTTTCCATTCGGCTTACCTTTTTTGATGGAAAATATCCGAATAAGGATGTGAGAAGGGGGAATAGGATGTGCCAATTGAACCACATTTTTGTACGGGCGTAACCGGTCCAAAATTTCCAATAGCCGGACTGGGCGGCAACCAAGATGATCTTGTCCATATGTATTGATGATTTGGCAAGTCCTATGAGTTGACCTCCAATACTATGTCCGAGCAAGCACTTTTTATGCGAGGGAAAATTTTGTAAAACATAATTGATAACACTTTCCAGGTCTTTTTTACCCCAATCCATTGCATTGCATGTAATCTCTTTGATCGGACGCTTCAAGGATTGACCAATCCCGCAGTAATCAAATGTTACTACTGCAATCCCGTTGTTTTGTAAGAAACCTGCAAATTTGTGATAGAAATCTTGTTTTACCCCTGTGGCGGGTGCAATGAGAAGCATAGTATTTGTTGCTGAACTTTCAAAAAGGGTAGCCGAAAGGGTTTCCAACCCTGATTCAATTGCAATTTTTCGTATCATCCTTAATAACGGTGAGGTATCAAAATAAGGGCACTATTGATTGATGTTCAATGTATTTTTTATAACGGTAGAAAAGTACCAAGCATACTACCTGCACAATTAATAATAAATAGGGGATACCAAGTATTTCTTCTGCCAAGAATCCTTTTTTTAGGAGTAACCAGTTTTCCAAAAATAGCCCTGCAAACCAAAAAACAAAAACAAAGGGCAAGATGAAATACCCCAAAAACCATAGAAGTTTGTAGTTACCTTTTATCTTTTTATAGCAATCCCAAAGTGGCGGGATGACCAAAATCCAAATTACGAAGTTGGTTATCCAAAATGCTGCTTTATTGTCCGATCCAAAGATAATTTTGCTGGCATATTGCTCATCATTGAACCCTAGCAGGGCATAAAGAATTCGGTTTATTGGAAAGTTGGCCATAATCAATGCAAAACCCATGTTCCTGGTTGTAAGTTTTTTATTCCCTAAAAAATACAGTCCAAGCCACAACATGGAAAAAGTAAATATCGGTCCTATATAGGTAGGTAAAATCCATAAGGAAGTAGCCTCTTGGCAACCGGTACAAATCTCGAATGAATTAAATGTTTTATGGCCAAAACAACCACAGATCAAAGCTGCAGAAAAGTGATGGGCAAACTCATGGGAAATACCCATTAAAACAATAAGAGAAGAAAATGCGATAAAGTACTTTATTTTTTCAAGATTCTTGAACATAAATTTTGTGTTTAGAGTATTGCTCATATATGGATTCATAGAACGATAGGCCTTTTCGTTAAACTGTCAAGATTTAATAATTGAGTTCTTAATCTCTCTAGTTTATAGTGACCAGGGCTGCTGAAATCAACCTCTGGCCACTAATCAACTAAACACTAACCGTAAATTGTGCGTGGCATTTTTAATGTTCTCCTTGATCGTTATTTTTTTGGTCGCTGAAGTAATGCATGTTTTGCAATAATGGAATTTATCCTCATGGCATCATTGACTTGAGGTAAACAATCCATATTTTGACCTTCTAATATCAGGACGTCAGGGATGACTCTTTTCAGCTTTCTTTTGCCCTTTTTTGAAATTCCTTTGCCTTTACCACTAATTACGGTTACCGGACAATTGATTTTGCTTTTGGCCCTATGTTTTATTTTGTTATTGGCCTTGCTCTCCCTAATCAGATGTCCTTTAGAATAATAAGATGGCTCGCTATTCCCCAATGTACCATCAGCTGTTTCCTTTAGTGAAGCAGTCTGTTTCTGAATACTGCCAATGCCCCCATGTTGCGTGTTTTCTTGATTTGGACCGTTTATTAGTATCAAGTGCTTGATGTCATTCGGATAATTTCTACAGTATTCTTTGGCGATAATGCTACCATGACCATAAGTAACAAATACCAAGGTCTCAAGTTGTTCTTTATAGACTATTTCCTGTATTCCATCCAGCCACATTTCCAATGAATATTCTTTTTTGGATTTGTCGCTACTTCCGTAACCCAATAGGTCCACATAGATGTTTTTAAATCC
>NZ_JANQIH010000178.1 GCF_028282265.1 Allomuricauda sp. | reverse complement strand
AATCCTTGGCGTCCATACCTACCTTGGGTGCTTTGGTAATGCCTTCGGCCTGGAGTCTTCTAAATTCTCCCAGACGTGCCAATAACTTATTGGATTGATTCCCTTGATTGATAAAGACCATAGCACTTTTTTCTTCAGCATTTAAGGCATTGAACATGCGATGCAAGGTCTCATCAGGATTGCTGGTAAGTGTACCCAACATATCATTATTGACCAGGGTGGAGTTAATTCGGGTTAAAACTTTCTCGCCTTTTTTCCAATTTCCTTTGGTCAATGCTACATGAACCTGGTCGTTGGTGGTTTGTACATAAGCTCGGAGCCGAAAATCCCCAAAACGCGTGGTAATGTCAAAATCTTCCTTTTTTTCGATAAGGCTATCGTGTTCCATGCGGTAGGCCACCAAATCCTCAATGGAAACAATCTTTAAATCGAATTTTTTGGCGACTTCCATTAATTGTGGCAAACGAGCCATAGTACCATCTTCATTCAAAATCTCAACCAAAAGTCCTGCGGGCTTTAATCCTGCCAGACGGGAAAAGTCGATGGCCGCTTCGGTATGTCCTGTTCTTCGAAGGACACCGCCTTCTTTTGCTTTTAGTGGAAAAATATGTCCTGGACGCCCCAAATCATGGGGTTTTGTGTTTTCATCGGCCAATGCCTGTACAGTTTTTGCTCTATCGTGGGCAGATATCCCGGTGGTACATCCGTGTCCCAAAAGGTCAACTGAAACCGTGAACTGGGTATGATGCAGTACAGTATTGTTTTCCACCATCATGGTCAAATCCAATTCATGACAACGCTCTTCGGTAAGTGGTGCACAGATTAAACCACGACCATGGGTCGCCATAAAATTGATCATATCGGGTGTGGCCTTTTCAGCAGCTGCGATAAAATCGCCCTCGTTCTCGCGGTCTTCATCATCCACAACAATAATGACCTTACCCTGTTTAATATCGGTAATGGCTTCTTCAATAGTGTTCAGTTGTATTTTTTCTTCTTTTGTGACCATTATTTTTTTGTGGCTTTGTCTTTTTTCTTGAATTTAAAAAATTCTGTTATGCGTTGAATCAAATTACCATCGCCCATGAGGCCCCTATCGGCTGTTGCACGTTTCGTCAACAATATACTCAACGGAAGCATAATCAATGTGGACATCCATGCCCCAATCGCTGGATGGATATTTCCTTCTTTGGAGTAGTTGCCCGCAAATACACCAATAAAATAATACGTTAAAAACAAAATGATGGCGATGACCATGGGTAAGCCAAGCCCCCCTTTTCTGATGATGGCCCCTAAAGGTGCTCCCACGAAAAAAAGAATGATGCACGAAAAAGCCAGTGCATATTTTTGATGTAGGGAAAGGATATGGCTGTTATAAAACTTGAATCGCTTTTGAAGCTCTTCTTTTTTGGACTCTACTGTGGATAGTATCCCCGTTACCGAGGTGTTCGCAGTATTAAGTACCTGACGTCTTTTCCACTCTGGCATACTGTTCAAGATATCATCAACCGATGTTATGGTGTCATTCTCTTCTTTTTCCAGTGGAATATTCTTTTCGTACGATTCAGAGATATTTACCTTGGTGCTATCTGGCTTTTCCTTTATCGGGAATGCACCCATTCGCGTAATAATATTCTTTGAAAAAGCTTCCACCTTACTTAAGTTGTCTTTCCCTAATGAATCGATATCCTTTACCAAGCGGGTCACATTTTTCATCTTATTGGTAGTAATGTTACCATCCTCTTCCAAATCTTGGTCATTTAATTCGGATACGTCGATGTTTATGGTGTAAGTTTCGAAATTGGATTTGGCAAAGGGGTGCTTTCTTCGGTCCTTGTTCGCTTTTGGCTTGAGTTCTTCGTAATAGTTTCCATCTTTTAGCACCAATTGTATGATATCCGAATCCTCACTACTGATAAGTTCTCCTGTTTTCGCTTTGATGACGGTATTATTGACCCCTTGTTTGGTTTTTTTATGGATGATGACGTTCTCTAAAAAGCGGTCTTGCTCCCCAAATTTTTTGTCCACTTTTATGTTCATTCCTTCGCCCGTACCTTCAAAATCGCTGAAAATACCCTCCGTAATAGCGGCCGCGGGTTTGACTTTGGCTATGTTCCTTCGGAGGTTAAAGGTTTTTTGCTCCGATTTGGGGATAACATTGTTGGCGAAGAAAAATGTTACACCCCCTAGAAGTGTTACAAAAACAATAAGGCTTCGCATGGCTCTTTGTAATGAGATGCCCGATGCTTTCATCGCTGCAAACTCGTAGTTTTCGGCAAAGGTTCCGAATGTTAGGATGGATGAAAGTAAAACAGTCAAGGGGAGTACCTTGTCTACCAAACTGGGCATGTAATAGAACAGGAACTTGCCAATAATGACAAGGCCCAAGCCTTTTCCCGCTAAATCATCTATGAAAAGCCATATTCCTTGAAAAATGAATATGACCATTAAGATGAGGAAGGAGCTAAAAAAGTTGTAAAGAAACCGTGATAAAATATATCGGTCTAAGATTTTCAACGTCTAATTCCTAATTATGTAATATCCTTCGTCCTCGTATTTTTTCAGGTCAAAGGTAAACAAGGTATTTGATAGCGCCTGATTGGTTTTAAAAGAATTAACGGTGATTGTGGTCTTAGTGCCGTTTTTTCCTGTTTCAATGACCTTGTAAATATGCTTGGTTTCTGCATCGATTCCCAAAAGGATGGACTTGATTTCGGAATTGGTATCAATAGGTATGAGTTTTACGTATTGAACCTTTCTACCTTGAACATCTTGTAAAATATCCCATTTGTAGGTATGCCCTTCACGATAAAAGGTCAACATTTTTGAAGGTGTAATGGTATTATCGTCTTCATATCTGTCTTCAATCGTAACCTCTTCATTATCGGGAACTACGGTGTATACTTTTTTTCCGTCATATAGCTGTTTTGAGCCGAATAGGTCGACTAGGTACATGTCGCCCTTTAGCGTTGCATTACCTCGGGTTTCACTTTTGGTGTTGGCCTCTGTATTCTCCAAGGTATATTTAAAGTCTACATAAATGTTACTGTAACCTTTGACTTTTTGGTAAACATCGTCAAGAAGAGACTCCGCCTTTGAAGAATTTTGTGCAAAGCCCACATGACCAATGAAGATTGCAATGGATAGTATGAGTATTTTTTTAAGCATGATGAGTTATTGTTTTGTTTCGTTTGCTAACAATTGTTCGAGGGCAAAGATATCGGGAACCAAAACCTGTCGGGCCTTACTACCTTCAAAAGGTCCTACGATTCCTGCGGCTTCAAGCTGGTCAATGATTCTACCTGCCCTGTTATAACCTAATTTCAATTTTCGTTGAATCAAGGATGCTGAACCTTGTTGGGCTGTCACAATGACTTCTGCCGCTTCGCGGAACATGGAATCCCTGTCAGCAATATCGTAATCAATACCCGTGCCAGAGTCTTCGCCGACATATTCAGGTAACAAATGTGCATCAGGGTAGGCTCTTTGCGACCCTATGTATTCCGTTATTTTGCCTACCTCCGGGGTATCTACAAAAGCACACTGCAAACGGGTCACATCGTTTCCTTGCGTAAATAACATGTCACCTCGACCGATAAGCTGGTCGGCCCCCTGGGCATCCAAGATAGTTCTGGAGTCAATTTTGGAAGTCACCCTAAATGCAATTCGGGCCGGGAAATTAGCCTTTATGATTCCGGTAATTACATTGACCGATGGTCTTTGGGTTGCAATAATCAAGTGGATTCCAATCGCTCTTGCCAATTGGGCGAGACGTGCTATGGGAGTTTCCACCTCTTTGCCTGCTGTCATAATCAGATCAGCAAACTCATCAATTACCAAAACGATGTAAGGTAAAAATTTATGACCGTCATTCGGATTAAGTTTTCGCGCCTTGAACTTGGCATTGTATTCCTTAATGTTTCGCACCATAGCCAGTTTCAATAGCTCATAGCGGTTGTCCATCTCAATACAAAGCGAGTTCAAAGTATTGATGACCTTGGTGTTGTCCGTTATAATGGCTTCTTCGGAATCAGGAAGCTTTGCCAAAAAGTGACGTTCAATTTTGTTGTAAAGCGTAAGCTCAACTTTTTTAGGGTCAACCAAAATGAATTTGACCTCTGCCGGATGCTTTTTATACAGCAAAGAGGTTATTACCGCATTGAGTCCGACTGATTTTCCTTGTCCTGTGGCACCTGCCATAAGCAAGTGGGGCATTTTGGCCAAATCCACCACAAAGGTCTCATTACTAATCGTCTTTCCAAAGGCAATGGGTAATTCCATTTCTGCCTTCTGGAATTTGCTGGATGCAATTACGGAACGCATCGACACGATGGTGGCGTTCTTGTTGGGCACTTCAATACCTATCGTTCCTTTCCCCGGGATTGGGGCAATAATTCGGATACCCAACGCAGCCAGGGAAAGCGCAATATCGTCCTCAAGGTTTTTGATTTTTGAAATACGAATTCCCGCCTCAGGAACAATTTCATAAAGTGTAACTGTTGGTCCGATGGTTGCCTTTATTTGGGCAATGCCAATCTTGTAGTTTTTGAGCGTACTTACAATCCGATTTTTGTTTTCCTCAAGCTCTTCTTGGTTGATGGTTATTCCCCCACCGGCCCCATGAGGGTCCAAGAGCTCAATAGGAGGGAACTTATAGTTTCCGAGCTCCAGTTTGGGGTCGAACTCTCCAAAGTCTTTGACCAGCTTCTCGGCTTTGATGTCTTTTTCCTCTTTTTCTTGTTTTACCGTTTCCACTTTAAGGTCTATATCAGGCAATTCTTCCTTTTGGGGCAGGTTAACGTCGAGTCCTGCTTCTGGATTTAAGGGAGGAATATCTTTCTTATGGGTATAAGTGTGAACAACCACAGGGGTACCTTCGTCCATACTCAATTCAATACTGTTGTCGTCGGTGACCGTGGCCAATTTGGGTTTCTTCTTTTTTAGGTCAGATTGTAAACCCGCTTTTTGCGACCTAAAGAAGTTGGCAAAACCTTCTGGTGTAAAATTGAAGAGCCGCACCAGAATGACCATCAATACAAAAATTAAAATGAGAAACACTCCTATTTTACCCACATAATCCTGAAGGAAATCATTCATTTCAAAACCTATGGATCCACCCAACAACGGTTGCTCCATCGCAAAAAATCCAAGAGCAATTGAAATCCATATGATTCCTATAAGACCCCAAATCCATTTGCTCCATAATCCTTTGGTATCAAGTCCTAAAAACAAATAGAGCCCTGTTATGGCGAAGAGTAGGGGAAAGGCGAACGAGGCGAGACCAAACCCTTTATACATGAAAAAATGACTTACCGCTGCACCAAATTTGTTCAGAAGATTACTGGCCTCTGCATTTCTGTCCTTAAACTCGGTAAGAAGGCTTTGATCCTCCTGCCAAGTAAAATAATAGGATAAGAAAGAAAAAAATAAGGCAATGCTAAGCACTATCAACAGACTCCCAAAAATAATCTTGTTTTGTTTGGAGAGTTTCAGTGATCTCTTTTTTTTCTGTGGGGTAGATTTTGATTTGGTTCTCTTTTTTGCCATCAAATACCTCTAATAAGCGGGCTAATTTACAAATTTACGATACCATTAGGGCCCGTGGATGTGGTTCAAAGCATTTTGGGCAGATAAATGATCAATCCGACAATGGAAGCAATAATGGATACTATCATAACGGCCCCAGCAGAAATATCTTTTATCAATCCAATTTTTTGATCGTGTTCAGGTTGAATATAATCAGATAGTTTTTCAATCGCTGTGTTCAGTCCTTCCACACCCATCACTAATCCAATGGCCAATAATTGCACCATCCATTCCGTTGGGGAAATGTTGTAATAGAAACCGGCTGCGGTAACCACCAGTGCAATAAAAAACTGAATTTTTATGCTAGCTTCCGTCCGCAATAGAAGAAACATACCCTTAAAGGCAAAACCAATACTTTTTAAGCGATTTTGAAAAAAGGATTCCTTAGGCATCCATAAGTGCTTCTAACGCTGCTTTGTAGTTGGGTTCATCCGCGGTTTCGGCTACTTGTTCGGTGTATTGTACAGTACCGTTTTCATCCAGTACCAACACACAACGCGAAAGCAGGGTTTCAAATGCGGTGTCGGCAAATTCCAATCCGTAGTCTTTACCAAATTGACCTGTTTTGTAATCGGAAAGCATGTCAACATTTTCAATACCCTCTGCACCGCAAAAACGAGCTTGGGCAAATGGAAGGTCTTTTGAAATGCACAATACTTTGGTATTTTCCAATTCAGCAGCTTCCTCATTGAACTGTCGAACGGATTTCGCGCAGGTTCCTGTATCCACACTCGGAAAAACATTCAAAACCAATTTTGAACCTTTGTAATCGGAAAGGGATACGGGAGAAAGGTCAGATTTTGTCAAAGTGAAATCGGGTGCGCTGGTATGGGTTGCAGGTAGTTCGCCAACCGTTGTGGCTGGGTTTCCACCTAATGTGATAGATGCCATAGTGTTGATTTTTATCGTTTGGATGAAGTTAAAAATATTCGTTCAAGCAGATGGTATTCCTTTTGATTTTTTTTATCAAAAAAAGTGTATGGAATTAGGCCTTCGCCAAAGTGGTCAACTGCTTGATTTTGATATTGAGGGCCGCAAAGAACAAAGTCATAAACGGGCTCAGCCAATTGAAGATGGCATAGACAAAGTATTCCGCAACACTGACACCCAAAACACCACTGTGGTAGGCACCACAGGTGTTCCAAGGGACAAGTACAGAGGTGACCGTGCCTGAGTCTTCCAAGGTACGACTCAGATTCTCCGGCGCCAACCCCCTTTCTTCATAGGCTTTTGAAAACATTTTTCCCGGTACCACAATGGCCAAATATTGGTCAGAGGCAGTTACGTTCAACGCCAAACAACTTCCTACCGTACTGGCAAAAAGCCCAAAAGTGGTCTTCGCCATGCTCAACAATGACTTGGTGATACGCTGTAGGGCTCCAATACCATCCATTATACCACCAAAAACCATGGCACATACAATAAGCCAAATGGTGCCCAGCATACCGGCCATTCCTCCGGAAGTAAACAAATCGTTCAACGCAGGATCATCAGTCTCAATGGCGGTATCAACCGTAATGGCATTCAAGATCCCTTTGTATCCCGACTCAAAATTCAAACTTGTTCCACCCCCTATGGTCGTAACAATGTCGGGTTGAAAAATCAACGCAAAAACTCCTCCCAAGAGGGTTCCGATAAGAAGTGCCAAAAGTGGAGGTGCCTTTTTGACGATGAGAAAGATAACAACAACGGGGACGATAAAAAGCCAACCATTAATGTTGAAAGCAGCATCAATATTTTTTAGAATCGCATCAGTATCCGCTATCCCTGATGTACTGATTGTAAAACCAAGAATAATAAAGACCACAAGAGTTACGCTAACCGTTGGGATAGTGGTCCACCCCATATACCGAATATGGGAAAACAAATCCCCTCCGGCCATGGCAGGGGCAAGGTTAGTGGTGTCGCTCAAGGGTGACATTTTATCTCCAAAATAAGCCCCGGAAAGTACGGCACCTGCGGTCATGCCCAAGGAAATGCCCAAAGCTTCCCCTATACCGATTAAAGCGATACCTACTGTTGCTGCGGTGGTCCAGCTGCTTCCTGTCGCAATGGAAATAATGGCACAAATGATGACACAAGCTGCCAAAAAGATGGTAGGATTCAAAATCTGTAGCCCATAATAAATCATTGCAGGAATTATTCCGCTGACCAGCCAAGTTCCTGAGAGTGCACCTACCATTAATAGGATGAGTAAAGCCCCGGTGGTGGATTTTACATTATCAGCAACCTCGGCCAACATTTGTTTGTATGAAACCTTGTTGAAGAATCCAATGATGGCAGCGATTGCACCTCCTAAAAGAAGTATAAACTGATTGGAACCGCTTAATGCATCATCACCAAAAACATATACATTGTAAGCCAACATGCCAACCAAAGCAAAGACCGGGATAAGTGCTTCCCAGATGCTTAGTTCCCTATTTTCAATGATTTGTTCGTTTTCTCGGTACTTTGGTTTTTCCTTTTTTTTGGACATTTAGTGGAGTTTGGTGTTGGGTAATATTACGATTTTGCACCCTGTTCTCCAAACTGTGTTAGTACTGGTTATCGCTTAAAAGCGTTTTTTCATTAAGAATGCCAAGCGTTTCCATGCATCCTCTCATGGCGGTATAAGTCCTTTGAATATCGTTGTCCAAACCGATTGAAAAGCGTACGAGTCCCTCAGATAGGCCTAGCTCCTGTTGTTCCTCCAAAGGGATTTCAGAGGAAGTGGATGTGCCCGGTGCACTAAATAGGGTCTTATAAAACCCAAGACTCACGGCGAGATAACCCAATTTCTCTTTTTGCATGAGTTCCATCAAAGCGTTGGCCCTTTCCAAGGCCCCCACATCTAGGGTAAGTAGACCTCCGAAGCCGTACTCTAAATTCATCTGTCTCTTCATGGTAGTATGTCCGGGATGATTTTTTAGTCCAGGATATACCACTTTGAGCCCATCCTCTACAAATCGGTCTGCTAGAAATTGGGCATTTTCACTGTGTTTTTTGATTCGTATGTGAAGGGTCCGCATGTTTTTTAAGATGGATGCTGCCCTTAAGCTGTCCAAGGTACTTCCCAAAAGCATTCCTGCACCGTCATTCACATCCTTTAGGCTTAAACAAAAGTCTTTGGAAGCGCAAACCGCTCCTGCCACACAATCGCTGCTTCCATTGATAAATTTAGTAAGGCTATGAACGACAATGTCTGCACCCAATTTGGCTGCACCTATGCTCAAAGGTGAAAAGGTGTTGTCCACTACAAGGGGAATATGATTGGCCTTTGATAATTTGGATAGACTCCTAATATCCGCCACTTCCAACAAGGGATTGCTCACAGCCTCACAATAGACCATTTTGGTTTTGGGATTGATGGCTTTTTCAACGGATTCCAAATCGGTAATATCAACAAAGGAGGTACTAATGTTGAATTTCTTGAGGAAGTTTTTAAGAAGGGCATAGGTGCCTCCGTAAATCGTTCTGCTGCATACAATGTGGTCTCCGGCTGAACATAATTGTAAGATGACGGCACTGATGGCGCCCATACCACTGGCATAAACGTTGGCAGATTCCGTGCCTTCCAATTCAGCCAATGCTTCCCCTAAATAAAGGTTGGAAGGAGATGAATGACGGCTATACAGGTAACATCCCTCCGTGTTTCCTTCAAAGGTGTCGAACATAGTTTTTGCAGAAAGAAATGTATAGGTCGATGAATCGGAAATTGAAGGATTGACGCCTCCAAATTCACCAAAATATTGTAGGTCTTGAACGTTTTCTGAAGCTTTGTAGTCCATTTCTCTTTTTTCTTCAAAATTACCAAAAGAAGGACATTAAGTCAACATAATTTAATATATGTAGAACAAAATTCTATTATTTGTAAATTATTAGATTTTTTTACTAAATTTTATATTTACGTAGCTACTTAATG
>NZ_JANQIH010000126.1 GCF_028282265.1 Allomuricauda sp. | reverse complement strand
CGACGTAGAATGAAACTCATCATAAGTTTTTTAAGAAGACGAACGAGTAGCTTCGACTTCGCTCAGCTACCGTTTATTGGGTATTTTGATGATACGCAGAATCGATAATAGCATATAAGATTTTTGAAGAGCTTTAAACTTCAACAATTGACTATTGAAATCTATGAAGAACAAAAAATTTGAAACGGAAGCGGTAAGGACGCAGGTTGAACGTTCCCAATTTTTGGAACATTCAAGCCCCATGTATCTTACATCCAGCTTCCAATTCGATGATGCTGAGGATATGAGGGCTTCCTTTGCTGAGGAAAAGGAACGAAATGTGTATTCCCGCTATTCCAATCCAAATTCCTCTGAGTTGATTGAAAAAGTATGTAAGATGGAAAGAGCAGAAGACGGTTTTGCTTTTGCTTCCGGTATGGCGGCGGTTTTTTCCACTTTTGCGGCGCTGCTTGAAAGTGATGACCATATCATTTCGGCCCAAAGTATTTTTGGTTCAACGCATACCTTGTTCACCCAATTCTTTCCAAAATGGAATATAACGACCAGTTATTTTGATATTGACAATTTACAAGAGATTGATGCTTTGGTCACTTCCAAAACTAAAATGATATATGCCGAATCGCCCACAAATCCGGGAGTTGATATTCTTGATTTGGAGCGTTTGGGTCAGATAGCGAAAAAGCATGGACTACTACTTGTAATTGACAATTGTTTTGCCTCTCCGTATTTACAGCAGCCTATAAAGTTTGGGGCTGATCTTGTAATTCATTCCGGAACCAAACTCATGGATGGCCAAGGACGTGTATTGGGTGGAATCACCGTTGGAAACAAAGAGCTGGTAGACAGAATCTATCGCTTTTCACGAATTACGGGACCCGCTTTATCTCCGTTTAATGCTTGGGTTTTGTCCAAAAGCCTGGAAACCTTGGCCGTACGGGTAGACCGTCATTGTCAAAATGCCCTACAAGTGGCCTCTTTTTTGGAAGCGCATCCAAAAGTGGAATGGGTAAAATATCCCTTCTTAAAATCACATCCAAAACATGAAATCGCAAAAAAACAAATGAAAGCGGGAGGTTGTGTTGTTGCTTTCGAAGTCCAGGGTGGATTGGAGGCCGGCCAACGCTTTTTCAATGCCATCAAGCTTTTGTCGTTATCAGCTAACTTGGGTGACGCTAAGAGCATTGTTACCCATCCTGCTTCTACCACTCATAGCAAGCTGACCTCCCAAGAAAGGCAAGCAGTTGGCATTACGGACGGAATGGTTCGTATTTCAGTAGGATTGGAACATGCCCAGGACATTATTGCTGACATCAATCAGGCTTTGGGATAGACTTCAATTGTTAAATTTCGCTATCTTCGTAAGATGCTGTCCAAGAAGACGAAATACGGTCTTAAAGCCCTTACGTACCTAGCCTCCGTTGATAGTAAGGAACCCGTTCAAATTGCTGAAATCGCCAAGCATGAAAACATTTCCCAAAAGTTTTTGGAAAGTATCTTGTTGACCTTACGGAGAAACGGTTTCCTAGGTTCAAAAAAAGGAAAAGGGGGCGGGTATTATCTTATCAAAAAACCCGAAGAAATTCAAATGACCTCTGTGATGCGGGTTTTGGAAGGACCTATTGCTATGGTTCCTTGTGTGAGCCTTAATTTTTACGAGAAGTGTGATGACTGCCCTGACGAGAATAAATGTGCTGTGCATAAGCTAATGATACAGGTTCGGGACAGTGCTCTCAAAGTGTATCGAAACAACACATTGGCCGATTTGATCAAGTAATTTGAGATTCCAATTTTTTCTGGGAATTAAGTGAAAATCATTTAAGAATTCGAGTCATTTTGTTAAAATCTACTAAAACGATAGGATAAAAGTAATTTTGTATGGACTTTAACGATTTGTATAGATAATAAATGTTAGATTTGAATTCCTATTAAATCGATAGGAAATTAGAAAAAACTATGATTGCAGATCAACTCTTAGTCAATACCAAACAAGAAACAGCTTCTTTCGCCAAGGATAAAGGAGGCGAAAAACCAAAACGGAGTATAGCAAAATCCATAAGCTGGCGCATTATAGGAACCTTGGATACCATTATCATTTCATGGATTGTAACTGGAACCCTAACATTGGCTTTTTCCATTGGATTGGTAGAACTGGTCACCAAAATGGTACTATATTTTTTTCACGAACGTATTTGGAATTCAATTGGCTGGGGCAAATAAATCAATATGGCATTTACAGAGCAACAAATACAAGATTGGAATAACAGGCTAAAGGAAGCATCGCCTTCCGAGGTTGTTTCTTGGGCATTGCAGCATGCTGAGAATCCGGTCGTGACCACAAATTTTAGACCTTATGAGGTAAATATTCTTCATGCAGTGACCAGAGTGCAACCTGAAATCAAGGTAATCTGGTGTGATACGGGTTACAATACTCCTCAAACTTACAAACATGCAGAAGCGTTGATTTCCAAATTGGGATTAAACATTAAACTATATGTTCCCCAGCAAACAGTGGCCCATCGAGATGCGGTTATGGGAATTCCTCAAATTGATGACCCTTTGCACAAGGAATTTACCGAACAGGTGAAGTTGGAGCCTTTTAAAAGAGCAATGAAGGAACATCAACCGGACGTATGGTTTACGAACCTTCGAAAAGGACAGACCGCATTGCGGGATTCCTTGGATATTTTCAGCTTGGGCAATGATGGGGTATTAAAGGTGAGCCCCTTCTATTATTGGAACGATGCACAACTGGATGTTTATTTGGAGGAACATAATCTTCCGAACGAATATAAATACTTTGATCCGACAAAGGTTTTGGCCAATCGCGAGTGCGGCTTGCACACCTAATCTATCCTGAACTTTAAAAAACAGACACAGTGAGTACGTTGATTTCAGAAATACCAATGGTGGAAAACTTGGAAGACAAGATAACTCTTAAAGGAAATGCTTTGGAGAGCGAGGCCATTTATATTATGCGAGAGGTGGCCGCTCAGTTTGAAAAGCCAGTTTTGCTTTTTTCTGGAGGTAAAGATTCCATTACTCTGGTGCGTTTGGCGCAAAAGGCATTTTATCCCGCAAAGATTCCTTTTCCCTTGATGCATATCGATACCGGACACAATTTCCCTGAGACCATCGAGTTCAGGGACAAATTGGTTGAAGAACTGGGGGTAGAATTGATTGTGCGACAGGTTCAAGACTCTATTGATCAAGGAAAGGTAATCGAGGAAACTGGAAAATATGCAAGCCGAAATTCGCTTCAGACCACGACCTTGCTTGACGCTATAGAAGAATTTAAGTTCGATGCCTGCATAGGAGGTGCCCGTAGGGATGAAGAAAAAGCTAGAGCTAAAGAGCGAATATTCTCGGTAAGGGATGATTTTGGTCAATGGGATGAAAAAAACCAAAGACCCGAGTTGTTCGATATGTTGAATGGCAAAATTGAAATGGGTCAGAATGTTAGGGTTTTTCCTATCAGCAACTGGACAGAGCTTGATGTTTGGAGCTACATACAACAAGAACAAATAGAAATTCCATCGATCTATTTTGCCCATAGGAGAAAAACCTTTTTGCGGGACGGTCTTATTTGGTCGGCAGAAGATGGCGTGGTCTTTCGAGCCGAAGATGAATTGGTAGAGGAGCGCACTGTTCGATTCCGCACCGTCGGTGATATGTCGTGTACAGCTGCGGTTGAATCTGAAGCCAATACCATTGAGAAAGTAGTTTCCGAAATACGGGTATCAAAGATATCGGAACGAGGAGCTCGAATAGATGATAAACGCTCTGAAGCGGCGATGGAAAAGAGAAAACAACAAGGATACTTTTAAAATAAAAATGCTATTTCCGAGAGGTCGGGAATCTTATTGAAAACTCATGAAAGTACTTAAAATAGCAACAGCAGGAAGTGTGGACGACGGTAAAAGCACCTTAATAGGAAGGCTGCTTTATGATACCCAATCCTTGACGGAAGACAAGTTGGAAGCCATCAAAAAAAGTAGTGAGCAAAGAGGCTATGACTACCTTGATTTTTCATTGGCCACTGATGGATTGGTAGCAGAGCGTGAACAAGGTATCACAATCGATGTGGCGCATATTTATTTTTCAACGCCTAACACCAGTTATATTATTGCTGATACTCCCGGGCATGTGGAATACACCCGAAACATGGTTACTGGGGCCTCCACCTCACAAGCAGCTATCATATTGATTGATGCCAGAAAGGGGGTTGTTGAACAAACCTACCGTCATTTTTTTATCAATAATCTGTTAAGGGTAAAAGATGTGATTGTAGCGGTCAATAAGATGGATTTGGTAGGTTATTCCGAAGAAATATTTGAAGATATTAAAAGCAACTTCGAAGCTTTAAATTCCAATAGTACCTACAAGGAACAAAACGTACATTATATACCAGTGAGCGCGCTTCAAGGCGACAATGTAGTCGAAAACTCCAAGGCTATGCCTTGGTACGAAGGCGATACTATTCTGGGTCATTTGGAACAATTAAAGCAGGATGATGTAAGGGATGAGGGAGCGTTCCGTTTTCCGGTTCAATCTGTGATTCGACCCAAGCAGGATGAATTTCATGACTTTAGGGGATATACTGGTAAGATTTATGGAGCAGAGTTGAATGTTGGTGATGAGGTTACGGTTTTACCTTCGATGACCAAATCGAAAATCAAGGAAATTTACTTTTTTGACGAAACCTTCGAACAAGCAAGACCGGGAACGTCGGTGACAATTACTTTGGAAAACGATATCAACATTTCTAGAGGTGATATGCTGGTAAAAAGTGAGGAATTGCCAAAAATTGAGAAAGATATCACAGCAACGGTTTGTTGGATGGATGCCAAGCAATTGGTCCCTGGCACAAAATACATTGTGCAGCACAATACCAATCAGATTCTTTCGAAAGTAGGGCAAATCAAAGGATTGATTGCGACTGATTTCTCCGGAAGGTCCGATAGTGAAAATAAATTGGCCCTAAATGAAATTGGAGAAGTGGAAATCAAGTTAAGTAAGCCGATTTTTTACGACTCTTTTGAGGACAACAAGTCCAATGGCGCATTCATTTTGATTGATGCACATTCCAACACTACCGCGGGTGTAGGATTTATCAATTAAACTATCAAATTGAAGATGTAACAATGTAGCAGCGGCTTGTTAAAAATCTATTAAATAGATAGGAAAAATAGGATAATGAAAAGCTTTAGAACAGAAATCGAAAACCCCCTTGTCGAAAAGGACATCATTGAATTGGAGAAAAAAATTCGCCAGTTCAAAGGAGGGGAAGTGGATGAAGAAAAATTCCGTAGTCTTCGTTTGGCCCGCGGAGTTTATGGACAGCGCCAACCAGGGGTTCAGATGGTTCGTATAAAGCTACCCTATGGAAAAGTGACCTCGAACCAGCTTTTACGAATTGCCGATGTCGCCGATGAGTACTCAACGGGGCGTTTGCATATTACCACTCGACAAGATATTCAAATTCATTATGTGGATTTAGAGCGCACACCAGAGTTGTGGGCACAATTAGAACGGGATGAGGTGACGCTTCGAGAAGCCTGTGGAAATACAGTTCGTAATGTCACCGCTAGTGAAACAGCTGGTATTGATGTAAACGAGCCTTTTGATGTTTCACCTTATGCGCAGGCCGTTTTCGAATATTTTTTACGTAATCCTATTGGTCAGGAAATGGGACGTAAGTTTAAAGTTTCCTTCTCTGCGAGCGATGAGGATACAGGTCTATCTTATATGCACGACCTAGGTTTTATCGCCAAAGTAAAGAACGGGGAACGAGGGTTTAAGGTAATGCTTGGAGGTGGCTTGGGTTCACAACCAAGACATGCAGATGAACTCTACAGTTTTTTGGCTACGGATAAAATCATTCCTATGATGGAGGGTGTCATTCGTGTATTTGACCGATACGGAGAACGCAAGAGTAGGGCCAAGGCACGCATGAAGTTCTTGTTAAAGGATGTAGGTCTTGAAAGCTTCAAACAGCTTTTGGAAGAAGAACAAGAAGCCATTCCGCAAGAAATCTATCCGATTTACTTTGAAACCTATCCAAAAGTCAAGGTTACTGAAGTTGAGACTCCAACCGTTTCTATTGACGATAATGAAGAATTCGAACAGTGGAAATCAACCAACTTGGTACCACAAAAACAGAAAGGTTATGTGGCAATCGGAATTAAGGTTCTACTGGGAGACTTTTATACGGATAAGGCGCGAAAATTGGCCAGATTGGTCCAGGAATATGCCGCTGGAGAGATTCGACTTTCGCTTCGTCAGAATATTTTGATTCCTTATGTAAAGGAAGAATTGGTGCCTTTTTTCTATCAAGAGCTTAAAAAACTGGACTTTGCTGAACCTGGATATAATAAGGCTCTGGATATCACGGCCTGCCCAGGGACGGACACCTGTAATCTGGGAATAGCCAGTAGCACGGGAATAGCAGCCGAACTGGAAAAGGTGATTAAGGCTGAGTACCCAAAATACATCAACAACCCCGATGTTGTCATCAAAATAAGCGGATGCATGAATGCCTGCGGACAGCATAACATGGCAAACATTGGCTTTCAAGGGATGTCCATTCGTACAAAGGATAAACTGGTAGCACCTGCACTTCAGGTTTTATTGGGAGGAGGAAACTTCGGTAATGGAAGTGGTCGCTTTGCTGATAAAGTGGTGAAGATACCCAGCAAACGAGGACCCCAGGCACTTCGGTTGATTTTGGATGATTTTGATGCAAATGGTAACGGCGCTTCGTTTGCCGATTACTATTGGGAGAAGGGGGAACACTATTTCTATGAATTTCTTAAGCCATTGACCGATGTTGACAATCTTACTCCTAATGACTTCATTGATTGGGGCAATGAGGAAAAGTACAAGAAGGAAATCGGAATAGGTGAATGTGCTGGTGTTATTGTGGATTTGGTAGCTACGCTTTTCTTTGAAAGTCAAGAAAAAATCGAAAATGCGGAGGATGCCTTAAAGAATAAAAAATGGGCGGCCAGTATTTATTATTCATATCAGTCCATTGTTAATTCTGCCAAAGCTTTGCTTACATCAGAAAAAGTAAAAACAAATACCCACGCAAGCATTATCAGGGATTTTGATCGCCTATATGTGGAGTCAGGAAAAATTGATATTACCGGGGGCTTCGGCAACTTGGCGTTACAGCTGAACAGGAACAAGCCTTCGGAGGAATTTGCAAAAAAATATGTGGAGGATGCCAAAAGCGTATTGGAACGATTGGAAGCTTTCAGAAAATTAGAGTTGGAACATGTTTAAAGGAAAACTTACCGTAGTAGGCGCCGGTCCCGGTGATGTGGAGTTGATAACCCTAAAAGGTATCAAAGCGCTTCAAAGTGCTGATGTCGTCTTGTACGATGCTTTGGTAGACCCAGAGTTATTGGATTATGCCCCTGAAGCAGAACAAATTTTCGTGGGCAAACGAAAGGGTTGCTATACATATCAGCAGGAACAGATCAACGATTTGATTGTGCAACGGGCTTTTTTAGGGCTTAATGTAGTTCGGTTGAAGGGGGGAGATCCCTTCGTTTTTGGAAGGGGGGCGGAAGAAATGGAATTTGCAGCAGAAAAAGGTTTGGAAGTTGCGGTGGTCCCTGGTATTTCATCATCCGTTTCGGTTCCTGCCATGCAAAATATTCCTGTTACCAAGCG
>NZ_JANQIH010000106.1 GCF_028282265.1 Allomuricauda sp. | reverse complement strand
TTAACCAAATTGAAGTAAAACAACCGAAACCCATTCGTTCTAATTTTAGCCTCGATTGAATTAACGGCGTTGTTGCCCAGCAACAGCGAATCGGGCAGGTTGCGATAGTTCAAGGTAAAATCGGCCCTCGACTCGTATGAATCGGAAAGATTACTTAAAAACCAAGCAAAAAGGGAGCATCCGAAGAAAATAGAAAACACTTTTATCTTCCTTTTATTCTGTCCACTAAATGGTTTCAGTTCCACTTTTATACTTTCTTAAAGAAGAGTTTGGGAAACAAGGTTTCTGGCTCTTTACCGCTAAAATTAACCAAGAATGAGGACTTGAGAAAACCATAACCGTATCCAGAGAACTGAATGAGCACTGCCAAAATTGAAAGAACAGCGATTTGAAGGCTTCTGGTTCTTCCCAACGAATCGAGAAAAAGAATCAAAAAATAAACACCATATACTGCTATGGGCAATTTGACTCCGAAGATGACAAGTGCCAGTGAAACGATAAGTCCTGCCATAAAAAAAGTGGGAAACCAATACGTAAGTCGAGCAGTTTTGGGGTGCCATTTGTTCAATATGGGGCGAACCATTCCAAATTTGTTCACTTGTGTAAAAAACTTGTTCCAGTCGATACGCCTTTTATGATATACGAAAGCGTTGGGAAATAATCTGGATGTATACCCCGCTTTCCAAATGCGAAAGGTCAAATCTGGGTCCTCCCCCGGGTGAATCCTCCCAAATCCACCGGTTTTTTCAAAAGCTTCTTTTGAAATCCCCATATTGAAGCTACGCGGTTGAAATTTACCTACAGCTTTCTTGCCCCCCCGAATGCCACCAGTAGTGAAAAACGAAGTCATCACATAATTTATAGCCTTTTGCACATTCGTAAATGAAGAATCTGCCGCGTCCGGCCCTCCAAAACAATGTACAAAACTCTTTTTGAGCTCTTGGAATACCTCTTCCAAGTAATGTGTCGGTAGAATGCAATCTGAATCCAGTATTACGAAATAGTTTCCTTTAGCGTTGGCCATTCCATAGTTTCTAGAATCACCAGGACCTGTATTAGGCTTTTGATAATATGAAATTGGTACGTTGCTAAACTCCTTGACTACCTGCGAAGAGCTTTCGGTTGAACCGTCTTCCACAATAACCACTTCATAGTCATGCTTGAAAGTCTGACAGGTCAAACTTTCCAACAGCTCCCTAATTTCATCAGGTCTGTTGTAAACAGGTATGATCAATGAGAGTTTTACATCCATCTTAAAACAGAAAAGCCATCCTCGAAATGGATGGCTCTCATAATTATTGTATCAGATTATTTTGAAAATTCATCAATGACTTCTTGGCTAACCCCGGTATTGGAAAAACCTCCATCGTGAAAAAGGTTCTGCATAGTAACTTTCTTTGTCAAGTCTGAAAAGAGGGTAACGGTATAATCAGCGCAATCATCTGCTGTGGCATTGCCCAATGGGGACATTTTTTCGGCGTAACTGATAAATCCATCAAAACCTTTTACCCCTTGGCCAGCTGTTGTTGGTGTTGGGGATTGTGAAATCGTGTTTACCCTAACTTTTTTCTCCTTACCAAAGAAATACCCGAAACTTCTGGCGACCGACTCTAAGTATGCTTTATTATCGGCCATGTCATTGTAATCGGGAAAAGTGCGTTGGGCCGCCATATAAGTGAGGGCCACAATACTCCCCCATTCGTTCATGGCATCAGCTTTGTACAATGTCTGCATTACCTTATGGAAAGACAAAGCGGAAACATCCCATCCTTTAGTTGTAAAGTCATATTTTTCATCGGTATAGGCCCTGCCCTTTCTAACATTCACCGACATTCCTATGGAATGAAGCACAAAATCCAACTTGCCTCCCAATATTTCCATGGATTTCTCCACTAGATTTTTAAGGTCTTCCTCGTTTGTTGCGTCAGCAGGAACAATTTCAGAACCTGTCTTTTTTGCCAACTCGTTGATTTGTCCCATCCGCATGGCAATGGGTGCGTTGGTCAAAACAAAAGTTCCACCTTCTGCGTGCACCCTTTCGGCTGTTTTCCAAGCTATGGAATTTTCGTCCAATGCACCAAAAATGATTCCTTTTTTTCCTTTTAACAGATTATAAGCCATAGTATGTTTTACTCGTTGGTTTAGCGGCAAAGATATCTATTCTTTCCGATTTAATACTTCCAAAACATCCTACCAGGAGATTTATGATCATGCTTGGTTCAATAGCTCTTTGGCGTGTGCTAACGCCGAGTCGGAAAGATTTTTGCCCCCAAGCATTTCAGCAAGCTCAGTAACCCGTTCTTGTGGGTTCAACTGTTTCATTTGCGTATGGGTCGTGCCACTTTTTTCTTCCTTGAATACTTTGAACTGTTGTTGTCCTTTAGAAGCAACCTGAGGTAAGTGCGTAATAGAAAAAATTTGCATGGAATGGCTCATTTCCCTCATAATCTCACCCATGCGATTTGAGATTTCACCCGACACACCAGTGTCAATTTCATCGAACATAAGTGTGGGCAATTGCTCATACTTGGATAAAATGGATTTTATGGTCAACATAATGCGAGACAGTTCCCCTCCCGAAGCCACTTTTTTGAGTTCCCCGTATTGAGACCCCTTATTTGCAGAAAAAAGAAAGGTTAAATCATCTTTACCATTAGACTTGTAGGTCTCTGAAGCCTGAATTTCAATCTTGAACGTAGCCGCCGACATACCCAGAACAGAAAGTCTAGCTTGAAGCAAGTCCTTTAGTTTGGGGATAACCGAATTCCTTGCCGTACTTAACTTATCGGCTAGACCATCCAAACTATCTTGCGAAGCTTTTAATTCGTTTTCCTTTTCTTGAATGTTCGCTTCAATATTCTCTACAACCTCAACTTTTTTGGCCAAGTCTTCCTTAATATGGATTAGTTCCTCAATCGAATTTGCCTGATGTTTTTTCTGAAGATTGTAAAGTTGCTGCAACTGACCGTTCACGGTTTCCAATCGTTGAGGGTCGGCTTCAACCGATTCTTTTAATCCTAAAAGTTCTGAAGCTATATCATCAGTTTCGATAAAAACCGACTCGATTCGTTCGCTTAAATTGGAATAGGAATTTCCGAAGGAAGCCAAGTTCTGAAAAACTCTCTTAAGTTCGGCCAGTCCATTCAGAGCTCCCATCTGCTCATCATTCAACAGTTGATTTCCCTGAGAGAGCAGCACCATAATCTGTTCCACATTGCTGAGTTGCTCGTATTCCGTCTCAAGCTCTTCCTGAATTCCTGGTTTTAGCGGTGCTTCCTCAAGTTCTTTCAACAAAAAGGTGTTGTAATCATACTCACGGTCTGCATTGGCTTGGAAATTTCTTAGTTCGTTCAAATCGGCCAAAGTCTTTTTGTACTTGGCTAATTGAGAATCATAGGCTTTTAGATTTTGCGAATTTTTTGCCAACGCATCTATAACCTTTAGCTGGAATTCGTTTTCCGTCAACCTCAAGGTCTGATGTTGCGAATGAACATCGACCAACAACTCTCCCAAACGTTTTAAGACATCCAAGGTGACCGGGGAATCGTTGATAAAGGCCCTAGACTTACCACTTGGAAGAATTTCGCGCCTTAAAATGGTAATATCCTCGTAATCGACATCGTTTGAATCAAAAAATTTCTTCAGTCCATATCTGGAAATTTCAAACTCCGCTTCAATAATGCACTTTTTCTCCATGTCCTTTAAAGAGGATAGGTCCGCCCGTTTACCAAGTGCCAGCGAAAGGGCTCCCAGCAGAATGGATTTTCCAGCACCGGTCTCACCCGTTATAGTGGTGAATCCGTCTGAAAAAGAAACATTGATATCATTGATCAATGCATAATTTTTGATGGAGAGTTGGGTAAGCAAACTTTTGAAAATTTGCTGCTAAAGATAAACGTCTTTGAAGAAATGGACTAGTAATTTATTTCATTCCAAATATTGGAATAAAATGGGGCCACTTTGTTTAGCGTCTCCTTTAGCCTGACTATATCTACCTTGGGGCCATCAGAGAAGATGTTTTGGATTTCCTCAGACTTGGCATCAAAAAAAGTCTGAATCAAAAAAGCATTGGGTCTTCGCTTTATCAGGGTTTCAAAAAGGCGTAAACTTCCGGCAATGACCTGTTTTCCTGTACTGTTATTATCTCCCAAAATATCCATTCCCTTTCGGTGATAATTATACATCGCTATTCGATACTCCCTAAACGAATTGCTCAACAGATTATCCACCAATTCAAATCGGGAACGGGTTCCGGTCTCTTGATTCCAACCGGCCGTATTGGATCCCTGCGCCTGTGTAACAATGTTTTGAGCCTTTCGATAAAACTCGTCTCCTCCTTCCAGAGAAAATGTATCAGCGTCCAAACCTAACATAATGAAGACATAATAGCTGATTACAGCAATAAGATTGGACTCAAAAACATTTTCGTTGTAGACCAAGGGCTGAAATTCTTGGTAGATAAAATTGAAAGCATCGTCCTTGTAGTTAAAGACCGGGCTTTCGTATGAGGTATTGAAAACAGGACGGGAGGATTGAATTTGAATAGTGGCTTCAAACCTGTCCGATTCGTATTGGGTAACCGTAATGAACATTCGAGCGTTCAACCGCTCATTTTCTTTATACACCCGGTTGGTCCATTGATTTTTGTTCACGAAATCGTTCAACGAACGTTCCAACGTGCGAAATATCTGCTGATTGGTTTGGTTCACTTGGTCAGAATTGACCGTCACCGTGCAATTCAACTCCTGTCCAAAGGACAAAAAGCCGAAGCATAAAAAAAGAAAGACAACAAAGGATTTACGCATTAATTCTAGAAATGATTTCTTCCCAAATATCGGAGGCGACCTCCAATTTCGTCTTTAAATCAAACGTTTTAATATTCAAATTCTTATCGATAAAAGAGATTTTGTTGGTATTACCCCCAAAGCCTGCGCCAGCATCTTTTAAAGAATTCAAAACTATGGCATCAAGGTTCTTTCGTTGTAGCTTTCCCTTGGCATTTTCCAATTCGTTTTCCGATTCCAAAGCAAAACCTACCAAAAACTGGTTCTTTTTCTTCTCTCCCAATGAAAGTAAAATGTCAGGGTTTCTTTCCAGTTCAATGACCAAGTCCCCTTCTTTCTTCTTCATCTTCTCCTTGAACACCGTTTTGGGTCGATAATCGGCTACCGCCGCGGCGCTTATGGCGACATCCACTTTTGAATAGTGCTCGTGGCATGCCTCATACATTTGTTGGGCAGAGGTAACTGGTACCAGTTCAATATTATTATGTTGTACCTGCAAATCTGTTGGCCCGGCAACCAAAAACACTTTGGCGCCCAAATCAGCGGCCCTTTTTGCCAATTCAAAGCCCATTTTTCCTGTAGAGCGGTTTCCTAGAAACCGGACAGGATCTATGGCTTCATGTGTTGGGCCTGCTGTAATCAAAACACTTTTACCCGAAAGGGAAAGCCCTTTGGCCAAATCTTCTTCCAAAAACTTCATAATGGATTCAGGTTCCGCCATTCGTCCCTCTCCATGAAGTCCGCTCGCCAATTCTCCTGATTCAGCCGGAATCATTGTATTTCCAAAAGAAATAAGCTTCTCAAACGTTGCCTTGGTCGAAGGGTGTTTGTACATGTCCAAGTCCATAGCAGGCGCAAAGTAGACCGGACATTTTGCCGAGAGATAGGTGGCCAACAAAAGATTATCACAAGTGCCATGGGCCATTTTGGATAACGTATTGGCCGTAGCGGGAGCTATAATCATTAAATCGGCCCAAAGGCCCATGTCCACATGGTTGTTCCAAGAGATACTGCCATCTTCCTCATTAACAAAATCTGTCAGTGCCGGATTTTTTGATAAAGTGGCAAGCGTCAACGGGGAGACAAAAGAACTGGCGCTAGACGTAAGTACAACCTTAACGTTAGCGCCAGCTTTAATGAGTAACCGAACAAGAAATGTGGTTTTATAAGCGGCAATTCCCCCGGTAATGCCCAAAAGAATGTTTTTACCGCTAAGCATGGATTATGCGTCTTTCTCGGTGTTTCGGTAATAAATTTTGTCTTCCAACCATTCCAAAACGGCCAATGCATGGGGTTTTGGAAGTTTTTCGTAAAACTTGGAAACTTCGATTTGCTCCTTGTTTTCGAAAACCTCTTCCAGACTATCGCTGTAGGTGGCGAATTCTTCCAGTTTTTCCAACAATTCTTTTTTGATTTCAGAATTGATTTGGATGGCCCTTTTCGCAGTTATGGAAATGGCTTCGTAAATATTCTCGGTCTTTCCATCAAACTCATTCCTATTAAAGGTAGTGGTTGAAACCGGTGCTTTTGTGTTTTTTAAATCTTGCATGTGCCTTTACGTTTTGCTCTATTTTATTTTGAAGCTGTTTCGTACGTATTCAATTCCTTTTGGATTTTCGCAATCAAATCGTCAGCTTTTTTCTTGAATTTGCTTTCCGGAAAATAACGCATCAAGGTGTTGTAAGAATCCTCAGCTTCTTCCAAGCGTTCTTTCTTTCTGTTTTCGGTACTGTTAAGTGCCAAATTGGTGGTGGCCTCAATTCGGTAATACAGGGCCTCCTCTCGATAAATGGATCCCGGATTATCTGTAATGAAATTGTCCAATGCGGTTATTGCTGAAATCAAAATGGGATAGTTGAACTCTCCCAACTTGTTGAACTGCTTGGCAATCTCCAATTGTTTTTTCTCTTTTTTTGAGGTCAGCTCTTTGGCCATGGTATTAGCTTCCTCGAAGTATTCTGATTCTGGATATGTATTGATAAAGACTTGAAGTTTGGAAAGTGCCTTGTCCGTATCTGTTTGGTCCAATGAATACCGAGGAGAAAGCATATAATAACTCTTGGCTCCTAAAAAAGTCGCCTCTTGAATCTTATCGCTTTTAGGGTAAGATTTCGCAAATCGTTCAAACTGGTACCCCGAAAGATAATAGTCGCCGTTTTTGAAATACGTATCGGCAAAGAAAAAAATGACTCGCTCACCTTGGGGCCTGCCCGCATATCTCGGTGCTATTTGCTCAAACAAGCGTTGTGCCCGTTTATAATCACCTTCATTATAAAGCTTTTCAGCCAACTCGTACTTTGCTTTAATATCGTCTTCCTTCAGCACTTTTTGGTACTCACTGCAACCAACAAACAAAAAGGAAAACACCAAAAGAGAAAGAATGTACCTCATTTTCAAAAACATCGGGCAAAATTAGGTATTAAATACGGATTTAAAAAATCGATTTTCTAGGTAAAAGTAACCTTCCCAATTGGTTTTTTGATATGTTTTTACGAAGCTTTAACGTGTCTACGCTACAATTTCTTCCTGGTAAGAAGAAAGAAACTGACCAATTTTCTCCTTTAATTTAGGGCTTGCCTCTACTAAGGGCAGACGAACTATGGCCGATGACAGTTCTAAATGTTCAAAAATGCTCTTAATACCTGCCGGATTACCTTCCTCGAAAATAAGATGCATCAAGGGAAGAATATTATGGTGAATTTTATAGGCTTCCCTGACCATTCCATCTCTTCCATATTGAACCATTTGTGAGAAAGCTTCGGGAACACCTTGTCCCAAAACCGAAATAACGCCTGCGCCGCCCGCCATGATGGTTGGCAATGCTGTGAAGTCATCTCCCGAGATAACCAAAAAGTCCTCAGGGGCCTTGCTCAGAATTTCATCGATTTGAATAAGGTTGGCACAAGCTTCTTTAATTGCAACTATATTTTTGAAATCCTTTGCCAATCGAACTGTGGTTTCAGGTAACATATTGCTTCCTGTTCTTGAAGGAACGTTGTATAAAACCAATGGTTTTGGTGAAGCTTCGGCCAAGACCTTGAAATGCTGGTAAATCCCCTCTTGGGTCGGTTTATTATAGGATGGTGATACCGAAAGTACCGCGTCGAAATCCGTTAAATCGGTAGTTCTGAGTTCTTCCGCCAAAGCCTGTGTGTTGTTCCCACCTATTCCCAAAACCAAGGGTAATCTTCCTGCATTGGTAGTAACCACGGTTTTTGCAACCATTTCTTTCTCCGTTTTGGATAACGTAACCGACTCGCCGGTTGTCCCCAATACAACCAAATAATCAACCCCTCCAGCAATGTTATGCTCAACGATTCTGGAAAGCGCATCGGTGTCGATGGAGAGATCATTCTTAAAAGGGGTCACCAAAGCCACCCCTGTACCCATCAATTGTTGCATCATAATTCGTTTAAAACAGTCAAGTACTTTTTTAATTCTTCTTTGAACTCGTCAAAATCTTTAAAAGGTGTGTTCAAAATCAGGTCGTTCAACTTTGGGTCCAACGAAGAAAAACCTACCTTTAAGCGAGCAGGGGTCTTCACTGAGAGTAATTTCATCAACAGATTATCCTCTTGATAGTAGTTAATGAGCAAATCGTACTCCCTCCCCAAAAATTCCAAAACATAACCGTTCTCAATATCTCCCTTCCAACCTAAATCCTTATCCGAAAACATCTGAATGGCAAAAGGTGAATTCTTATCAAAGTCCCTCTTGTAACCTATTATTTTTATGGCATTAGGTCTTAACGAAAATTCTTCAATCAGGTCATAAAACCGGTCAGCTTTAGGAAAATTATCAACATCAACTATGCATCCAATACTAGTGATACCTTTGTCTCTTTCTACTGCAAGCGGAGGTTTTTCCATTTCCTCTTGCAAATATTTTAGACCCGATTTAACCTTAAATTTATCTTGGAGTCCTTTGAGGATCATAAATTTCGCCCATTTTTGCAAAGGTAATTATTCTACCAAGATTACATTACAAAGATAAAAGGTGTGGCAAAATCAATTTTACAACATTTTGTTATTTTTATAACTTTCTGTTTTTTGGCAAGCTGTAAGCAAGGAAACCCCAGCCTATCAAGCATTGAAGGGAAACAAATACCTATCGACACTTCGTTTAAAGCCATTGACTCAATTACAAGCTATATAAGTCCATTTAAAAAAAGAGTTGATGAAGTTTTGGACAGTGTACTGTGCTACGCTCCCGAAAATCTTGAATTGAACGATGGTGAGCGAAATACATCAATGGGCAATTTTTTTGCCGACCTGGTTTTTGAGGAAACCGCTCCAATTTTTCAATCAAAAACTGGAAATTCGTTGGATTTTGTTGTGCTTAACCGCGGTGGTGTACGTGCTACTGTTTCAAAAGGACCCCTAACAGCCAGAAACGCTTACGAAATCATGCCTTTTGAGAATTATATTTCGGTAGTTGAGTTGGATGGCACTGCGGTGCGGAAGCTTATCCTGTTTTTGGCCTCATCCAAAAAGCGACATCCCATTTCCGGAATAGAAATCATTCTGGACGACGAAGGAGGTTTGGAAATGGTTAATATTGGCGGACGTCCTTTTGATGAAAGTCGAAACTATTATGTGGCCACTTCGGATTATTTGGTCCAGGGTGGTGCCGATATTGGATTTTTTCCAAAGGTGGAATCGGCTACAGACATAGGGTACCTTCTTCGAAATGCCATAGTCGACCATTTTCGCAAAAAGGATACCATAACAGGAAAAGTCGATAACAGATTCATACAAATGGATTGATTATGAAACGGAGAGATTTCTTAAAACAGACAGCAGCCACCTCAACTTTAGTCAGTCTTGGCGGATTGGGGCTGAACTCCTGTTCCAAAATCGGGCAAAAGCAAATTACCATTCTACACACCAACGATGTTCACAGTCACATTGAAGCTTTTCCGAGTTCGCATTCAAGGTTTGCCAACCTAGGAGGAATTGCGCGAAGGGCTGCCTTAGTTGAATCCATTCGGGACGAAAACCCAAATACCTTACTATTCGACGCGGGAGACATCTTTCAGGGAACACCCTATTTCAATTTTTATGGAGGTGAACTGGAGTTCAAACTGATGAGCAAACTCAAATATGACGCTGCGACCATAGGAAATCATGATTTCGACAATGGTATCGACGGATTGTTTGCCCAAGTTCCCCATGCCTCGTTCGATTTGCTGTCGGCCAATTATAATTTCTCCAACACGGTAATGAATGGTTTTGTAAAGCCTTATAAAACCTATTTGTTGGACGGAATCAAAATAGGTGTATACGGTATCGGAATCGCCTTGGATGGCCTTGTCTTAAAGCGCCTTTATAAAGAAACCGAGTATTTAGAACCCTTTGAAATTGCCCTCGATATGGAACGGCAACTAAAGGAAGTTGAAAAGTGTGATTTAGTGGTTTGTCTTTCCCATTTGGGCTATGATTATGATTCTCCAAACCGACCCTCTGACACAAAATTGGCTGAACGTACAGAATATACCGACCTTATCATAGGTGGGCATACCCACACATTTCTCGACCAACCTGATGTTCGTATCAATAAAAAGGGTAATTCCGTTTTAGTGAACCAAGTAGGGTGCTTTGGAATTAACTTGGGTCGAATTGATTTTTATTTTGATTCCAAAAAGAATACTTCTGCTAAGGGAGTAAGTATTTCGGTCTGATCTACTTGGGGTCATGTGCCCACCCTTGTGAACACAAAAACATTGAGAAATAAAAGATTACTCCCCAATGTTTCTATAAATTTTAGAAGGTGAACTATCTATAGGCAGTTGAACAGATTATTTAGGCCTGGGAATTGCCAACCGTTCTCGTTGGCTAGAAACATGCCTGCAACATCAACCTCAGGGCCACACACCGTGATTCCCTGCATGCCTACAATAAGATCGACGGGGGCCCCATTCTGTTCAACAAAATCAGCCCAACCAATCAATGTAGCATTCATGCTGTTAAAGGACATACCGGAATTATTGAACATTAACCCTGCATCTTCCAAATTGCCGATATTCCATCCACCTAGATTACGATCAAAACTGAAAGCATTCCTGAACATAGCTGTCATATCGGTAACATTCTCCGTGTTCCATCCACTAATATCCCCATTAAAACTTTCAGCTCCAATAAACATTCCTCGCATAACGGTCACTTTGCCAGTATCCCATCCACTAATATCCCCGTTAAAAGTATCGGCTCCATTGAACATAAAAGCCATATTAGTCACATTTGTCGTGTTCCATGTGCTCACATCCCCATCGAAGTTATCGGCACTCTGGAACATTGAGGACATATCGGTTACACTGGTCGTATCCCATCCGCTTAAATCTCCGTCGAAATTAGTGGCTTCTGAGAACATAAATCTCATGTCCTCTACCAGCGTTAGGTCTGGTACATCAGTCGCATTGTAAATCATCACCCCACAGTTTCTAAAAGAGCTATCAAGACTTTGCCATGCAATGCCGCCCCATTGTTCAAGGGTAAGTATATCGGTTTCTTCCAACCAGGCCGAAAAGTAGGGAAAATCTCCTTTAATGGCCACCGTATAGGTCCCCTCCAACTCATAAATGTGCCTAAAACTAGCCGCACCAGCACCATATTGTTGTTCGTCCTGGGGGGTGAAATCGTCCGTAATCTGCTCCATGGTGCCATCGCCCCAGTCCACAACAAAATCGTAGGTATATTGAGTATTGACTAAAAATGTGGTGGTCTGTTCATCGTTCACGTTGACATCCCATGTCGTCACAAACCAGTCGTCGTCTTCTTCGATTCCCTCAAAAATATCTGTCACATTGACGGTCACTTGGGCCTCCCGTGCATCACGAAAGCTATCCTCTACACGTACGGTGAGGGTATGCTGTTCAACGGCATCTGCATCTAGGTTTTGCCCATCGGCCAAACTTAGTTCACCGTTCTCTGAGATTTCGAACAAATCGTTGCTGTTGGTCGCAATAGAGAATGTCAAGTTACCACTATCGGGGTCTTCCGCTTGGACCTCGGCAAAGATATTCGTGTCTGTTATGTCTTCTCTTACCTCAAAGGTTTGTGGTTGAATAACCGGCACTTGATTTCCATCATCCATTACGGT
>NZ_JANQIH010000068.1 GCF_028282265.1 Allomuricauda sp. | reverse complement strand
ATAATTGATTGCAAAGGATTCCGTTTTAGGAATCCAGCCGAAATTAATTATACACCGTGTTAGTGGCTGGGCTTTTTTAAAATGTTTCTACAAAGTCAATTTTTGCGCTCTTTCTTTTAATTCCATTCGCAGCGTCTTCTGGGTCGAAATCGTAAACTCCAATTCGATTCATTTTGTCTGTCTTGAAATTCAACCTAATTCTCTCATCTTTTAAAAAGATGTATTCCCAGTCAGAAATCAAGTCCACATAGATTTTCGAATTTGGATTTTTTTCAAAAATTTCCTCAACTGTCATAGCTGTATGAAATCCATTTAAGTCATATTTTGATGAAATAACGGAGATACTTGTAACAAGATTATCCGAAACCACAACAAAAAAAAGTATTTCTCCATTAGCACAAATCTCATAGCCTATCCTGTCCGAATCATGACCATATTTGTATAAAGGGACTTCTTTAAATATCGCATTTGAAAACTCTTTTTTGAGATTTTCAAATTCCATTCCCGTACAAATAGTCTTATCCAGACATATTAGAGGCAATAATCTGTCAGTATTTTCAAAATAGTACTTAGTCTTTACAAAACCCTCTTCCTCAATTTTATATTCTGAATTTCCAATGCAATAAAGACCATCATTTGACCTTTTCGGACTTTGAATTTGCACTAATTTGTTTTTTATTGTTATTGTTGCCTTGCATTCGGCAAAATGGCTGACCTCGCCTTTGCTGTCATAACATTCTTCCATGTAATAGTTTGAAAAATCCACTCTTCTTACTTGATTAACATCAAGGAAAAAAAGGATGCCATAAGCGGTTGCACAGCCTCCTGAGGGCGAGCGGAAAGTCTGAATACTTAAATACTCTTCCGTTTCTTCTTCAATTTTTGATATGTTAGAATTAGAGGTTCTGCTTACAAAGCTGTCAAAGTCGTACACTATCCATTTGTCCTGCACCCGCTTCACAAAGAAAAAACCAAACTCCTCCTTATACTCATCTATGAAAAAATAGTTGTCGTTATTTAGAGAATCTATTCTCTTTAGATTATCAGGGAAGTGTTTTGTTGTTATGGTATCTAATGATGGTAAGGAATAAAATGATTTAAGTTGCTCGCTTTGACCAAATGAACATATGGCAAAAAGTAAAAGCATGTAGATAATTCTATTCATTTGATTTTGGTTTCAGCCTTACCACTAACTTGTTTATATAGCTATAAATACAGTTCTATACCCCCAAACTGGAATAAAATCGCAGCTTATTGGTACTCCTCATTCTGATGCATCGGTGAATTTTATCCCTTCACCTCTCCCGGTCACTTTTTCCTTACCTAGAACTTCCAATAGTAACTCCCATTCCGGATTCGTTTGGCTAACCTGTATATCCAAATCATCCCCTTTTTTTGAATAGAAGATAGAAATCACGTTATCGCCAATGGCCACATTTTCCAAAGAAGCTTCTTCCCATTTGTCGGGCATCTGCGGGCGGATTGTAATGGTTTTGTTGGCGGCATCCGGTTGTATCCCGAAAAACTGTTGGACAATAGGGTAGGCAAAGCTGTAAATGTTCCAGGCCTGGACCATCATACCAAAGTCCGGGGAGACTTCGTACATACTCCCAGGAAGCGCATAGCTGAAGGAGCGGGTCATCCGTTCCAGGTAATTTAAGGCTTCGTTGGGGCGGCCATAATTGTTTTCTGCCCGGGCCTGTACTCCGGTGGGTAAGGTCATTACGGCGCCGGTATAGGTGAAGATAGGGGGTGCTTTGTAGGCTCCCTCGTCCGAACCCGCTGATTCGTCCCGGTCGATTCCGGTAACGAAGACCCCAAAAGGATTCACAAATTGTTTTGCAGTCTCCAAAGCTTTTAGTGCTTTGGTGGTATCTGCGATACCCACCTCCATGGGGGTATTCACCACCCAGTTGTGGTGTAATACAAAAGGCCTGGGATGTTCCGAAGGGTTTTCTCGGATAAATTTCCGCGTTGCTTCCATTTCTTCAATAGCCCAGGGCTTGTCTAAAGTATCGGCTCGGACGATCGCATCTTCTATTAGGTGGAGCGTTTGTTCATCTGTGCCGATAAAATCGGCATAAGAATTAAAATCTTCAGACCAGAATTTGGTATTGATCTTTTCCTTAAGGTCATCCGCAATTGCAGCGTACTTCTCCGCCAGTGCTGTCTTGCCCAGCGCTTCAGCCATTAGGGCAGCGTCTACAAAGCCTTTTTGGGAATAGGCTGCTACATCGATCATTTCACTGTCCAGCCCGTGCATTTCCACCATCCCAAATCCTTCTGGAAAGCCGTTGCCGTCCGCATCATTGGC
>NZ_JANQIH010000300.1 GCF_028282265.1 Allomuricauda sp. | reverse complement strand
TCATGCTCCAAGGTTACTCCGTGAAGTTGGAGTTCTTCCAGTGCCCTGAATAACCTTTCTTTAGAAACTGGTTTGGTCAAATAACCACTAGCTCCTTTTTTGAAAGCGAGTTTGATGGTTTCAAAATTACTGCGGTTGCTCATCATCAAAATTTGGACAGAGGATTTCTTCTTTTTAAAATGTTCGATACCATCAATTCCTGAAAGTCCGTTCAGCGAAACTTCCGAAATAATGACGTCGGGGTTTACTCGTCCAAAATTTGATAATAAAAGGCTCACAGAGCTAAAAACTCCGCAGAGTTCATACTCAACTATGTCTTCGAAATAAAGACCATAGGTCGTTTTAAGGTTTTCATCACCATCCACAATGGCAATTCTTAGAGGAATTTTTCTCATGATAAAATAGATCTGGGGGTTATCCAATTTTAACAACACATACTTGATGATCGCCCAAATTTGGGCAAGCAATAGCCAAGCCATATCCGTTCAAGCAATGAACATAATGGAAATCGCCCAACCGGTAGGGCTTTCACCATACCAGCATAAAAGGGCATACCAACAGCTACCTAAACGGATAGGAAATATTCGTTTTACCCTAGGTAAATAATAAGTGAAGTTGAGGAATGTTTCTTAAGAAACTAAAAATGATAATCTGGTGGTTTGTTAGGGAAACCTTCCTTTTGAGAGTTGCAGTTTTTTTTCATGACAATAAGATTTGGGTTTGCATTATTTCAAAATTTAAATTAGATAAATTTTCCCAGCTATCGATGAAAATGTAAGTTTTTTCGTTAAAATGCAGTTTTTTAGTTTTGCAAAAAAGTTGTGTTGCTTGACTTTGAAAAAGTCTTAAAGTATTGTTGGAAAGGATATTACAAAAAAAGAAGGATGCTAAAAGCATCCTTCTCTTGTCAAAATCGGTCAGATTGAAATAATGCACCCGTTCTCTATGATAAACTGCCAGTTCCCCTCTGTCTAAATTATCATTGGGCTATACTTGACTAAAATTTCGGCATATGAACTAAATCAGAATTAACCCCCAGGTAGTTTGACCGATTCGACTTGTATTAAACCAATTGTCAAATCGAATTGGATTAACTTTTATTCGTCAGCAAATACCGTACTTGTGTAATCTGTGGTGGAAGTATTATCCAAAACTTCCTGCAAATTAACATCCCTAGAAGCTACCTGACTGTTTTCTCTTGTTGGTCGGCCATAGGCTACAGTGTACTGTGAAATTGTATGGTTATGACCTCTATTCGAAACCACATATCCCAATCCTTTTTCAGGACTCAATTGAATAGCGTACTCATCCCGTGTGCTGTTGATATGACTTCCCAGATTAACTGATGCAGTCAATCGATTTTGGGTCACTTGCGTGGCGTACAAATCTAGGCCACCATACCCTTCACGACCTTCAGAGGCAAAGAATAAAAGGGTACCGTTATAAATACTAGGGTAAAGTTCATCCTCCTTGGTATTCACCTTTGGACCTAGGTTTTTAGAGATTCCTATGCTACCGTCAGCTTTAATGTCGGCTACGTAGATATCATATTTACCATAGCTTCCTCTCATATTGGATGCGAAGAACAAACGCTTTCCATCCTCTGATACAGTAGGGTGCTTTGCTGAAGCGTATTTTGGACATACAGTCAACTTTGTAATATTTTTCCATTCCCCATCAATGTTTTCTGCTCTATAGATTTCATGGATGACCTCTTTCTTTGAGAAAACCCCATATAACGGCTTTTGATTAACAGCTTTGCTGAAATAAGCTGTTTTTCCATCTTTGGTTACGGACATGGAAGGAACAAATCCATCAATAGTGGATACTTTTCCTTTCATTTTCCTTCCTTGTACTTCAGCAAAGGCCTTATCAGCTTTTGTCCTGGAATAATGCGCCGTAATTGTGGCGTTCAACCTTTGACTCTCAGAACTAAGGTTGGAAACCTTTTTCGAGGTATTCTTCAAAGCGAATCGATACAGTTCTTGGTAGTTTAAATCAAAAGCATCGATATTATCCGTTTTTAGCAATTTTTCATACCAAAAGGCAGCAGCTTCATAGTTTTCAGCTAGAAAATTGGCATTGCCCAGGTCTTGAAAAATCTCTTCATCAGAAAAACCCTGTTTTACTAGGTTCAGGTAATCATCGACTCTTTTGTTTGTTTCTAAGTTCTTGCTTTGAGCATTAACGTTAACAGTCAAAAAACAGAAGGCTGTTAACAGTAGGCTAGAGGTAATTAATCGTTTCATGGTATTCGATTTGGGGGTTAATACATCACAAAGTTGACAAAAGATTTCTGTGGATTACTTATGAATTTTTCATAGGTTTTTGATTTTATCGAATAAAAAGTGCATTTCAACGAATAAATTTTTTAAATAATATCGATAAAAAGCAAAATCATTGATTTTCAATGAGAAATATGACTGTGTGCTTTGGATATGGAACTTTAGTTGGTTTACATGGTATACTACATTTTAGGTTTTATAATTTCAGGCTGCTGTTTTATTTTCGTATTTTCTGAAAAAAACCAATAAATGTCAAACTACAATGTTGCAGTTTTAGGACCTATCCCTCGGGACCATATTACAACGCACCATGGAGAGGTGATTGAAAAGTACGGATGTGCCACCCATACCGCAATTGGACTATCAAGGTTACTTGAGGATAAAGGAATGGTGCATTTGGTTTCCCATGTTCGCAAAAGGGATGAGGGTCCGATAAAAGAACTGCTTTCCGACTATAAAAACATCAATACGGAACATATCACTTCAGAATTGGACCAAGGTGATGTAATTCAACTGAAATTTGTGGACCAAAACAATCGGCTTGAAAAGCAAACCGGTTTTATGAATCCTATTCTCCCTGAGGATGTGAAGGACTTATTACATTGTGATGTATTTGTTTGCGTTCCAATTACAGATTTTGAAGTTCCTTTGGAAACCTTAAAGTATATCAAGGCGAACAGCAAGGGAACAATCATATTCGATGCCCATGGTCCTACGAATACTTTGACCATTTTAGGGGACCGAAAAATTCGCTTTTGGATTGACCGTGACATGTGGTTACCCTATATCGACGTGCTCAAAATGAATTTGGAAGAATCCAATTGCTGTTGGTTCGAAAAGGAGTATAATCTAGAGCATCTTACGAATTTCAATGGTGAGGATAAAAAACATCTTCCTGAACTTGGAAAACATGTTTTGGAAAAAGGTGTAAAATCCCTCATTGTCACCTTAGATTCAAGTGGGGGAGTGGTCTACTATAAAGAGAACGACCAAATACGGGAAGAAATGGTGAAATCGGTAAAAGTGGAGCATGTAGTGGATACCACTGGCTGTGGGGATTCTTTCGCCGGTGGCCTAGGCTTTGGATTGCTAGAAGATGGAACCAACTACATTCGAGCTGCAAAATATGCGAATGCCCTAGGGGCTCAAAGAACCCAAGGGCGAACCTTTGAAGTTTTCAAATCAAAACAAGAGACGGATTCCATTCTAATTCAAAATTACGGAAGCATTTAACCAAAGATGGCTTCTCCTGCTTTCAAGACTTTGACCTCGTCTTTAAGATAGACTTTCAGGTCGTGACTTTTGCTATCCATTCTTTTGAGGGTAATTCCCTCTTCAGTCAGGTTTACATGTAATTCACAGTTTTTGATTTCCAACCGGAACGATAGGCCTTTCCATGCTTTGGGCAGTTTGGGATCGAATTTGATTCCGTCTTCAACAACAGCAAATCCGGCGAACCCCTTGACAATGATAAGCCAGACTCCGCCAGCGGCGGCAGTATGAATTCCTCCCAAAAAGGAGCCTCCGCTCAACACCTTTTTGCTAGCGTTGTAAAGGTCAATGGTTGCCGATTCCATAAAGTACCGATAGGCCTCTTCCTCATGGTTTGCCTTGCAGGCGACCAGGGCGTGGACGCTAGGGCTCAAGGATGGACCATGCTCGGTCCGTGGCTCATAATATTCATAGTTGGCGGTCAATTCTTCTTGGGAAAAACCTTCGAGCATGGCCATAAGTTGCACCACGTCCGCTTGTTTGAGTACTTGGGTATTGACCGCTATTCCGTTGGGCCAACCCCAGTACTCCCCGGGGTCGATAAGGCGTTTTCTCAACTCATCCGGTTTTATGTCTTCTAAACTAAAATACCCATCGAACTGTTCAATGATATGGGTTTTTGAGTCTGCTTTTGGCATGTAGATGAGCTCTGCGATTTCTTTCCAGGCATCAACAGCCTTTTCTGAAATCCCTACCTTATTCAAAAGCTTATCCAAGGTATCTTGATTTTCCTTTTTCAGTTTCGCAGATACTTCACAGGCCTTTTGAAGTGAATATTGTATAAGATAATTGGTATAGGCATTGTTGTCCACATTTTCATGATATTCATCAGGCCCTAACAAACGAATGACTTCGTATCGGTTTTTATCCTTCTTAAAATGTACCCGTGATACCAAGAATTGGGCAACTTCAAAAATCACCTCCGCTCCTTGGTTTACCATGAAATCC
>NZ_JANQIH010000292.1 GCF_028282265.1 Allomuricauda sp. | reverse complement strand
GGAAGTGATCAAGGCGTCATTGGCTGCAATGTTTTGAAATCGGATACCCCCTAAATTGTAGAAGTTCAAAAGTTTGGTTTCCTCAAAGTTTTTTACTCGTATATCCCCTCTTTTTGACTTGTTTCTAGTGTTGTCTTCTTCGGTCTGCACACTGGTGTACTCTCTATAGTCCTTGTCTTCAAGGGCATTGACGATTCTTGATCGACCAAGACCATTGGGAACGATAGATTCTACACTGGTGATTACCTTAAACTCTTGTGCGTTCATGGTAAACGCTGCAGCTAGGGTTATCACTGCGGTAAAAAAAACTCTTTTCATGATAAAATGATTGATTATTAATACTCTAAGTAAAGATATACGTATCAAAACAAGGATTATTGTTTCTTTGCAAAGAAAATATGAACAAAACGTGCACGGAACTGTTTATAAATCCACCGGTAGTTGGTACACCGTGAAGTCTTCTGATGGGGATTTCTATGAGTGCCGTATTAAGGGTAAGTTCCGAATCGAGGGTATCAAAAGTACCAATCCGGTAGCTGTCGGAGATCAAGTTGTTTTCAATTTGGAAAGTATTGGAGACGAGACTGTTGGGATTATTTCTGCGATCGAAGACAGAAAAAACTATATCATTAGGAAATCGGTTAAACTCTCAAAACAGACGCATATCATTGCGGCCAATCTTGATCAAGTCTTTCTCCTCATAACACTCAACAACCCAACTACATTCACGAGCTTCATTGATCGATTTTTAGTAACGGCCGAAGCTTACGACATTCCAGTTGTTCTTCTATTTAATAAAATGGATGTGTACGATCAGGATGAAATGGTCGAAGTGGATTATCTTATCGATTTATATAAGGAAATAGGATATACTTGTATTCAAATTGCCGCTAAAGAAGGTACAAATGTGGAACGGGTCAGAGAACTTATGAAGGGGAAAACAAGTATGTTCTCAGGGCATTCAGGAGTAGGCAAGTCCACATTGGTCAACGCGCTCGAACCAGGTTTGAAGCTCAAAACAGCAGAGATTTCCGAACAGCACCTTCAAGGTTTGCACACTACTACTTTTGCAGAAATGTATGATCTTTCGTTTGGTGCTCGAATTATTGATACTCCTGGAATAAAAGGTTTTGGGGTAGTTGACATGGACAAAGACGAGATTGGAGACTATTTTCCAGAGTTCTTTGCACTTAAAGCGCAATGTAAGTTCAACAATTGTCTACACATTGACGAGCCAAAATGCGCCATTAAAAAGGCTCTGGAAGAAGAAAAAGTTTCTTGGAGTCGATATCGAAGTTATCTTCAATTGGTTTCAGGGGAAGATGAAGTGTATAGAGAGCGATAGATGAGGGGAGTTATACAAAGGGTTTCTAAGGCAAGTGTAAAGGTAGATGGAAGCGTGATTTCGGAAATTGGCCAAGGACTCTTGGTTTTATTAGGTATAGAAGAAAGCGACGATAAGGAAGATATTCAATGGCTCTCCAAAAAAATCGTAAATCTCCGAATTTTCAATGATTCGAATGGAGTAATGAACCGCTCGGTGCTCGACGAAGAAGGTGATATCATCGTAGTAAGCCAATTTACCTTACATGCGCTTACCAAAAAAGGAAACCGACCATCCTACATTAATGCGGCGAAGCCTGAAGTTGCAATTCCATTGTACAATGAGTTTGTGCAACAACAAGAAATGGACCTAGGAAAAAAGGTGGGTACCGGAGTTTTTGGCGCTGATATGAAAGTAGAACTATTAAATGACGGTCCTGTTACTATATGGATTGACACCAAATACAGACAATAATGGATTTTGTCTAAATTTTTTTTCTGGTTTATTAGAAATTTGACAAATTAGGGGTAACCAAAACAACCAAACCATAAATTAATGCGCTTAAAGGCAATCCCCCTGCTCCTACTTTTGTTTCAGCAATACTTTTCCTTTTCCCAAAATGAGGAGCTGTCTTTCTCAAGATTCAATCCGGACATGCTGCTTTCGGCAAATGCAGTAATTCGCAATCATCAAATGCATGTAAACCTTCTCGATAAAGATGATATGCTTGTTGATTATGTTCGCACAGTCACGGTTTTAAATGAAAAGGGAAATAAACAGGTCCAGGCCTATATTGGCTATAGCAACAGCATAAGCATAAAAATGGCTAATGCTAACATCTATGACAAAAATGGCAACCTGATAAAAAAGTTGAAAAAAAAGGATTTTATGGATGTTAGCGCCGTGGATGGTGGAACCCTTTATTCTGATTCCCGGGTTCTGTATATGAGTTATTTGCCCTCTGAATACCCCTACACAGTCTCCTTTTCTTACCAGCTCAAAACAAAAAACACAGGCACTATACCATCATGGTATTTCATTGACGGCTTTATGGTCAGCACTGAACAAACAAGTTATACTATAACATATTCAGATGTCTCACTTAAACCAAAGGTACTTGAACGAAATCTGGAGGCATATGGGATTGGTTTAAAGGAATCCCCGTTAAGCATAAAATACTCTGCCAAAAACCTTAAGGCTCTTAAAGCGGAAAGTTTAATGCCTTCAATGCATGAAGTCCTACCTAATTTGTTGGTTTGCCCTGTGAACTTCTATTATGAGGGATTTGATGGTTCCGTCAATGATTGGTCAGATGCGGGCAATTGGATGAACATCAATTTACTTAAAGGTCAGGATGACCTAGACCCTGGTACTATCACAATGGCCAAAAATCTCGTGCTGGGAATTGAGGATGACTTGGAAAAAGCCAAGACCATTTACCGTTATGTTCAAGAAAATACAAGGTACATAAGTGTACAAGTAGGCATCGGTGGATTAAAACCAATTAGCGCGATTGAAGTAAATCAAGTAAAGTATGGCGACTGCAAGGGCCTAACCAACTACACAAAGGCTCTTTTAAAAGCGGTTGGGGTAGAGTCGTATTACGTACATGTTCAAGCAGGTCGGGAAATAGTGGATTTTGAAGAAAGCGCGGCATCCTTGGCACAGGGCAATCATGTAATTTTGGCCATTCCCTACAATGGGAAATACTATTGGGTTGATTGTACGTCCCAGGTGCATCCTTTTGGATTTCTAGGTGACTTTACGGATAACAGAAAAGTACTTTTGATGAAACCGGAAGGTGGTGAGATTACCACAACTGATGCTTACCTTAATGAAGATAACATACAAGCAACTATAGGTAGATATTCACTGAATAAAGGAGGGAATCTTTCAGGGAAAGTTAAGATTATTACAAAAGGAATACAATACGATCACCATTTCTATCTTGAGGGAAGTCCCGAATTGGATATTGAGAAATACTACAAAAATTATTGGAGCAATATCAATAATCTCTCCCTTGACAATTTCTCTTTCAATAATGACAAAGATGCAATAACCTTTGAAGAAAGTATAGGGGTAAGTGCTATCGGGTATGCCAGTAAATCACAGGATCGATTGATTTTTGTGGCAAATGCATTTAATAACATGCAAAGTACTCCTCCAAGATACCGTAACAGAAAATTCCCTTTTGAGATTCAAAGGGGATACATGGATAAGGACACCTTGGAAGTTGAATTTCCAAAGGAATTCAGAATAGAGTCATTACCCCAAAAAAGAGAATTGAAAACCAAATTCGGAGAATATACCATTGACTTTTTTGAGGAGGATGGAAAAATTAAGGTCAGACGTAAAATCTTGGTTAAAGCTGGAACGTATTCAAGTACGGATTATAGTGCATACCGAAATTTCAAAAGGACCATAACCAAAATAGATAATTCAAAAGTAGTACTGATCAAAAGACAGCAACAATGAAAAAAGTTGCCCTCGTATTAACAATGCTCTTCGTATCCTTTAATACCTCTGCTCAAGAAGTCAAGTTCGGAAGTGTTACCAAGGAGGAGCTAATGGAAAAAGAATTTCTTCATGATAAATCCGCTAGTGCGGCCATTTTATATAAACACCGAAATAGCTATTTGCTGACAACCAATGGGAATACCCAGTTGATTACGGAAATCTTTGAGCGGGTAAAAATCTATAACAAAGATGGATTCAAGTATGCCACAAAGGAAATCAGTTTGTACAAGAACCGTTCATCCGAAGAGAAGGTGAAGAAAATAAAGGCGGTGACCTATAATATGGTAGATGGTAAGGTAAAAGAAACAGCATTGGAAAAGGACGCCATTTTTGAAACAGAAGTCAGTTATAACTATGATCAAGTAAAGTTTACCATGCCTAATGTACAGGAGGGTTCAGTATTGGAATTCTCTTATAAGGTGATTTCACCATTTATTTGGAATATTGATGAGTTTAGGTTTCAATACGATATACCAGTTTATCGAATGAAGGCGGAAATTAGAACCCCTGAAGGATTTCGATTTAAACAAACACCAAAGGGATATCATAATGTGTATCCCAAGACCTATAAAAAAATGGATAATCGGATTGGGATGGACGTGGTGGTTAATGAATACAATATTGAGAATATGCCGGCTATGAAGGCTGAGAGCTATGTGGATAACATCCATAATTATCGTTCAGGAGTCTTTTTTGAATTGGTTTCAGTTGAGTTGCCAGGACTTTTTAGAAGCTATGCCCAAAGTTGGGGCGATGTGGCCGAAACCATTGGAAGTTCAGATGACTATAAAAACGAACTGGACAAGACTAAGTCCTTTAATGCAGAAATTGATGCCCTAGTGGAAGGAGAGACCAGCGCATTGGCAAAAATGAAAACAATTTTCAAATATGTGAAACAGACCATTACTTGGAATGGGCTTGACGGTAAGTACTTTTATAATGGTTTAAAGAAGACGCTTAAGGAAAAAATAGGGAACGCGGCAGACGTTAATTTACTTTTGGTTGCCATGTTGAGGTATGCGGGCGTTGACGCCAATCCAGTAATTATTAGCACCAAAGAAAACCTTATTCCATTTTTTCCTACCATAGACCGTTTGAATTATGTAATCGCATATGCAGTTATTGGTGATGAGCCTTACTTCATGGATGCAACCGATGAATTCAGTGATATAAATGTGTTGCCAGTAAAGGATTATAATTGGAAAGGTATTTTGATTGACAACAATAGAAAGGTCTGGAAGCGTATTAATCTTTTATCACCTGAGGTTTCATCAAATATGTATTCGATTACCATTGATTTGAACGAGGATGGTACAGCGGAAGGAAATTACAAAGCACGCTTTAATCGCCATAGTGCATTGAACTTCAGAACAGGATATAAAAACCAGGATATGGATTCTTACCTATCCGCTAAGGAAAGCATGTATGCCGATATTGAAATTGATGCTTATGAAGCTAAGAACACAGATGATTACGAAGGGCCGGTAAGTGAATCATTCAACTTCTTTAATGACTATGGAGCAGATAGTTTAGACGGAAAACTATATGTAAAGCCACTAAGTTTCCTTATGATGGGAGAAAATCCCTTTAAAATAGAGGAGCGGGAATATCCGGTAGACTTTGGTTATCCTTTCAAAGATGTTTATATAGTGAAACTGAATATTCCTGAGGGCTATAAAGTAGAGTCAGCGCCAGCTCCCATGATTTTGAGATTGCCAGATAAATTGGGTCTTTTTAAATACAGTGTGGATGTAAAAGAAAAAGAAGTGGATATTATGGTAAATTTCGAAATTAACAATGCTACGATTTCGTCAATATATTACCCACATTTGAGGGAATTTTTCAAACAAGTGATTGCAAAAGAATCAGAACAATTAGTTTTGTCCAAAATATAGCAAATGGACATCAAAAATGCACAGAAGGCTGTAGACGACTGGATTAAAAATCATGGAGTGCGCTATTTCAATGAGCTTACCAATATGGCTCAGCTTACCGAAGAAGTAGGGGAGGTGGCCCGAATTATTGCAAGGCGCTACGGCGAGCAAAGTGAAAAGGAATCGGATAAGACCAAGGATTTGGGAGAAGAATTGGCTGATGTACTTTTTGTGGTTTTATGTCTGGCCAATCAGACCGGAATTGACCTTCAAGAGTCCTTCAACAAAAAATTGGATATAAAAACAAAGCGCGATCACGACAGACATCAAAACAACCAGAAGCTCAAATAATCTATCTTTGGGCTTTTAATTTCTGATAGTCTTAAAATCAATCAGCTTTGAATCTCCATCTTTCCCACTTACAGGATAGGCAACTTGTGTATGACATAGCGATTACCGGATCTAAAAGTGAGACCAACCGTCTTCTGCTTTTACAAGCCACTTTTCCCAACATCCAGATAGAAAATTTATCCAATTCGGATGATGGAGCTGTAATGAAGTTGGGGCTATCCAAAAATACCGGAGTGGTCGACATACATCATGCAGGTACTGCGATGCGTTTTTTAACAGCATATTTTGCGTCACAGGAAGGAAAAGATGTCGTGCTTACCGGGTCAGCTCGAATGAAAGAAAGACCTATTAAAGTTCTGGTGGATGCACTTCGTAGTTTGGGAGCTAAGATTGAATATGAAAACGTCGAAGGGTATCCTCCCCTAAGAATTAAAGGCCAAAAGTTGACCGGTTTGCGAGTTTCCCTTCCAGCGGATATCAGTAGTCAATACATTTCGGCACTTTTGCTTGTAGCTCCAAGTCTTGAAAACGGACTTGAACTTCAGCTTGAGGGAAAAATTACTTCTGTTCCTTACATTGAAATGACCCTTTCGCTTCTAAATAGTATCGGTGTGACCACCTTTTTCAAAGGGAATTCCATTAAAGTTGAACCAAAGAGGAAAGTTGAAGATGTTGAACTGGTTGTGGAATCGGACTGGAGTTCGGCAAGTTATTTCTATAGCATGGTCGCTCTTAGCGATATTGGGTCGACTGTTGGGTTATCTTCATACAAACCGAATTCCCTACAGGGAGACAGTGTTTTGTCTAAATTGTATGAGGATTTTGGGGTTGAAACCACCTTTTTGAAAAACCAGATTGTTTTAAAGAAAACGTCCCATCCAAAACTTCAAGAGGTAAAATATAACCTATCGAATGCACCGGATACGGCACAAACCATTGCGGTGACCTGTTTCGGTTTGGGAATAGGATGTTACCTGACCGGCTTGCATACGCTCCCCATTAAGGAAACCGATCGTCTCTTTGCTTTGAAGACAGAGCTGACCAAATTGGGAGCCCAAGTAGTCACGGATTCAGAGAGTTTGACGTTGAGCCCTTCGGATAATATCATCGAAGGGGTTTCTATCGATACCTACAATGATCATAGAATGGCTATGGCTTTCTCGCCCCTAGCACTTCGAACATCGCTTGTTATTAATGATGCGGGAGTCGTTTCAAAGTCTTATCCTGATTTTTGGGACGATTTGAAGGCTTTGGGAATCAACATTCAAGGGATATAAGGGAATTAATCTCCCTTTTACTTGACATCCCCTATTTCACCATCGTATATTTGCGCTCTTTCAAAAAAAAATCAAAAAAAAGCCTAGATGAAATTATCTAACTTCAACTTTGAGTTACCCAAGGAATTATTGGCAGAATATCCTGCAGAAAACAGGGATGAATCCAAATTAATGGTCATTCACCGTGATAGCGGTAAAATTGAACACAAAATGTTCAAGGATCTTATCAATTATTTTGATGAAGGTGATGTTATGGTGCTCAATAATACAAAGGTTTTCCCAGCAAGACTCTATGGCAATAAAGAAAAGACCGGGGCTAGAATCGAGGTTTTTTTATTACGTGAACTCAACCAAGAACAGCGTTTATGGGATGTTTTGGTAGATCCTGCGCGTAAAATCAGAATAGGGAACAAACTTTATTTCGGTGATGATGAAAGCTTGGTCGCAGAGGTAATCGATAATACCACTTCTAGGGGACGTACATTACGTTTTTTATATGATGGGTCCTATACTGATTTCAGAAGAAAACTAAGGGAACTTGGCGAGACCCCTCTACCAAAATACATTAAAAGGGATGTGGAGCCTGAAGACGAAGAACGCTACCAAACAATTTATGCGAAGTATGAAGGAGCTGTAGCGGCCCCCACAGCTGGTCTGCACTTTTCGAAGCATTTGTTGAAACGTTTGGAGATAAAAGGTATCGATTTTGCAGAAGTGACGCTACATGTTGGGTTGGGAACGTTTAACCCTGTTGAGGTTGAAGATTTGTCCAAGCATAAAATGGATAGTGAGGAGTTGGTCATTGATGAAAAAGCTACCGAAGTCGTTAATAGGGCCAAAAGCAATAAAAGGAAAGTTTGTGCTGTGGGTACAACCGTAATGCGAGGATTGGAAAGTGCCGTTTCATCGGAACATACGTTGAATACTTTTGAAGGTTGGACCAATAAATTCATATTTCCTCCGTATGATTTCAGTATTGCCAACTGCATGATTACGAATTTTCATTTGCCAAAATCGACCCTTCTCATGATGGTGTCGGCTTTTATTGGACACGATTTGATGAAAAAAGCGTACAAGCAGGCTATTTTAGAGCAATATCGTTTTTACTCGTATGGAGATGCGATGTTGATTCTATAAAAAGTTGACAAGAGAATGAGATTATCCCGCTTTCCTTTAGGATTTAGCGGGATTTTTTTGTCCTTATCTTTGCAAAAATGGAAGTGAAAAAGAAAGACATACGTGCCCTGACCAAAGAGCAATTGCGTAGTTTTTTTGTGCAACAGGGTGATAAAGCCTTCCGAGGAAACCAGGTATACGAATGGCTTTGGCAGAAGTCTGCGCATTCCTTTGAGGATATGACGAATATTTCAAAGGAAACCCGGAATATGTTACAGGGGAACTTTGTTATTAATCACATTAAGGTTGACCAAATGCAGCGCAGTTCTGACGGAACCATCAAAAATGCTGTAAAGTTGCACGATGATTTAGTTGTAGAATCGGTTCTTATTCCTACGGAGACACGCACAACTGCCTGTGTATCGAGCCAAGTAGGTTGCAGCCTCGATTGTCGTTTTTGTGCAACCGCACGCTTGAAGCGTATGCGAAATTTAAACCCCGATGAAATCTATGACCAAGTCGTGGCGATTGACAACCAGAGTAGATTATACTTTGACAGACCTTTGAGCAATATCGTGTTTATGGGAATGGGTGAGCCTCTTATGAACTACAACAACGTTTTAAAAGCCATAGACAAAATAACATCTCCAGAAGGCCTGGGCATGTCTCCTAAGCGTATAACTGTCTCCACTTCCGGTGTTCCCAAAATGATAAAAAAAATGGCTGATGAGCAGGTGAAGTTCAAGTTGGCGGTATCCCTACATTCTGCAATTGATGAGGTCAGAACTTCCATTATGCCGTTTAATGCCACTTTTCCTTTGGCTGATTTAAGAGAGGCCCTTCAATACTGGTATTCCAAAACGAAAAATAGAATTACCTACGAATATGTGGTATGGAGAGGAATTAATGACTCTCGCGAAGCTGTAGATGCCTTGGTCAAATTCTGTAGGTTTGCCCCTTCAAAAGTGAACCTTATTGAATACAATCCCATCGATGATGGTGAATTTCAACAGGCTGATGATTTCGCTTTGGAAATGTACCAAAAAACTCTAAAAGACCATGGGATTACGGTAACAGTGAGGCGGTCAAGAGGCAAGGATATAGATGCTGCCTGCGGTCAGCTGGCCAACAAGTCATAAGACGCTTGTATTATTTTCAAAATAACCCTTAGTTTAGAACCTTCGGATAAGTATCTTTGAAAATACGATGAAGATTGTCTCGCAAATCCGGGAACCTATTGATCACGAAATGGAACTTTTTGAAGAAAAGTTTCATCAGTCGATGTCCTCCAAAGTAGCACTGTTCAATAGAATTACCTATTATATCGTTAACAGAAAGGGCAAACAAATGCGACCGATGTTCGTGTTCTTGACCGCCAAATTGTTGAACGATGGTGAGATTAATGACCGTACGTATTGCGGGGCCTCCATAATTGAACTGATACATACGGCCAGCCTTGTTCATGACGATGTTGTGGACGATAGCTATAAACGTCGAGGGTTCTTTTCCATAAATGCGCTTTGGAAAAATAAGATTGCCGTGTTGGTTGGGGATTTTTTGTTCTCACGGGGCGTTTTGGTAGCCTTGGAAAATGAAAACTACGATTTACTTCATATTATCTCAAATGCTGTTCGGGATATGAGTGAAGGAGAATTGCTTCAAATTGAAAAGGCCCGTCTTCTTGATATTACAGAAGAGGTGTACTACGACATCATCCGCCAAAAAACAGCTACGTTGATAGCTGCTTGTTGCAGTATGGGGGCCTGTTCGGTTCAACCGGGCACCGAGCATGTGGAAACCTTCAGAAAATTTGGGGAGCTTTGCGGTATGGCTTTTCAAATAAAAGACGATCTCTTTGACTATGGAGAGGAAAAAATAGGAAAACCAACGGGAATCGATATCAAAGAACAAAAAATGACGCTTCCCTTGATTTATGCCCTTAACCATAGCGATTCAAGTCAAAAACGTTGGCTCATCAATTCCATAAAAAACCATAACAAGAATAAAAAACGAGTTAAGGAGGTCATCACTTTTGTAAAAGAAAAAGGGGGACTTGAGTATGCCGTCGCCAAAATGTTGGAATTTAAAGATCAAGCACTGGCCTTATTGGACAACTATCCCGATTCTGAATACAAAAGTGCTCTTACACTTATGGTAAACTACGTGGTGGACCGAAAAAAATGATGATTAAAGACCTAATTATCATATTCTTATCATTAATTTCTTAATTTTTCCTAGTAACAGGCAACGTTTTATGGACCAATGTCGTCTATGTTTATGAAGTACAATCGAGAACCTTTTTTGAAAATTATCACTTTACATAGTAACGAAAAGTTTTGGATAAAAAAGGCGGTGGCTCAAGATGCTAGAGCGCAGAAAGTACTCTATGAAAAATATGCACCCAAAATGTTAAGCGTATGCCGACAATATATCAAGGACCTTCAGTTTGCCGAGGATGTAATGATTGGAGGATTTGTAAAGGTGTTCCAGAATATAGGGTCGTTTCAGCATCGTGGTAGTTTTGAGGGTTGGGTGCGCAGAATCATGGTTAGGGAAAGTATATCCTATCTTAGAAAAAAACAGTTTGTGGTGTTTGATGAGGAAGTGTTCAAAAACCGAGAAGTTGAGAATTCTTCAAATTCTGGTGCATGGGATTTAGATTATATACAAACACAAATTGACACCTTACCAGAAGGATACAAAATGGTCTTTTTGCTTTATGCAGTTGAAGGCTATAAGCACAACGAGATTGCCGAAATGCTTAAAATCTCGGAAGGAACCTCAAAATCACAACTGTACAAAGCAAGAAAAATGCTTCAGGAAAAATTGAAATTAAATGGAATTGCCTTATCAAAAAGTTTAGGAAGGGGATAAAAATGAAGGAAAATGGAGAAGCTTGATAAACATATCAAAACGAAGTTGGAGGAACGTAGGATAAGTCCTTCCCAAGGAGCTTGGGATAAAATCATAGAAGGACTTCCTGCTCAGAAAAAATCCTCAAGCATTAAAAAGTATGCCTGGGGCATTGCGGCCAGTTTTATAGGGATACTGTTGGTATCTGTTCTTTTGTTTGAAAAGGAACAATCAAACCTCGAAAATCCTATAGTTGAGAAAACAAGTACTGATTATGTTCCTGAAAAAGAACTGAGGGTGGTTGACACCCAAGAAGCACCCGATATGGAAACACATGGTTTGTCTGAATCGGCCATGGATGCAAAACCGCTGGAGGAAAGCAAGGAAACGATCGAAGTGTTGGCATTAAAAGGGTCCGATGTAAAAGAAACCTTGGAGGTTTCAAAGGAAATACTGGATGACCGAATAACCAACAAATTGGAGGAAGTTTTGGCGCATGTTGTAGAAATGGAAGGTAATGCACAGGAAGTTTCAGATAGGGAGATAGACTCCTTGCTCATGGCCGCCCAACGGGAATTGTTGTCTGAGAAAGTTTTTCAGGAACAGGACAAAGTGGACGCTATGGCCTTGTTGAACGAAGTAGAATTGGAACTGTTTGACGACCAAAGAAACCCCTTGTTTATTAAGTTAAAAGAGAGCTTTTTTAAGCTACGGACTTCGGTGGCCGATCGTAACAAATAATAGTTTATTCATCAATCAAAAAGCCTTTTTGTTTCCACTGCCCTTCTTGTTTGGTAAAGAGGGGTATGGGCCAAGGGCTCTAAATCAATCAAAAAAATGAGAACCATTCTATTTATTGCTGTTTTGTTTTTTCTTCAGCAAACCGAAACCCTTTATTCACAAAGGGATTATGAACAGAAAATCGAAGTGTTACAGGCGCAAAAGGATAAGATTACCAAACAAGAAAAAGAAGCCCTAAAAAAAGAAGTAAAGGATATTAACAAACGTTTGGATAAAGGTCTAATAACACAAAAAGAAGCGGATGAATTAAAGAAACAAGCTGCAATAAATAGAGCGTTGAACATTGAAAATCGCATTGCCATCGTTGAAAATAAAATCGCCTTTTTATCTCGAAATAAGTATTTGGGAACGCAATCGGACAGTTTACAAGGCAACTGGACCAAAATTGAGGAAATGGATGATGATATCATTTTTGGACTCGGTGTTTCAGAGAATAATAGGAGTGTAAAATATGATAAACGTACACATTCCGATATAGTAATTGCTTTTGGTTTAAACAACGCTTTAATAAGCGGTGAATCCTTCTCTGACTCCCCTTACAAATACTTGGGAAGCCGTTTTTTTGAAATTGGATATGCTTGGAATACCAGATTATTAAGGGAAAAGGGATGGTTAAGATTGAAATATGGGGTTTCATTTCAATTTAATGGTTTAAAACCGACGGAAAATAGGATTTTTGGACTCTCGGGAGACCCAGGCTTTCCTTCGGTGGTTCTTACGACGATACCGGATGGAAATGGAGGTGCTTTGGAACTGACTAAATCCAAATACCGAATGGACAGTTTTATTGTTCCGGTTCATTTCGAGTTTGGTCCTTCTTCAAAGAAAGAATATGGAAACTATACAAGATATAGTACACACAAGGAATTTAAGTTTGGTGTTGGAGGGTATTTTGGATTTAACTACCGAAACATCCAAAATATAAGAGGGGAGAGTAGAAATGACCAGATAATCGCGTTTTCTGGAGCGGGAAGTGGTGAAAATCAAAAGACTATATTCGGATTAAGTAGTTATGCTGGTTTTGGGGATGCTTCCTTATACTTTAAGTACGAACTTACCCAAATTTTTCCAGGTCCATCTGTCAGACAAAACAATATCTCCCTTGGCCTTCGGTTCGACCTTTAATTAGGATGTCACATTGAGCCCAGTCGAAATGTGACATCTTTACTGTTACCAATCAAGATGACCCAATAGCCCTTTGCATTTCTTGCGTAAACTCTTCTTTATAATACACCCGTTTGCAGTGGGAGCATTCTGCAAATTGCGAAGTGTTGATGGTAAACAAGGGTATCCAGAACAAATGAAAATAGTTGGGTTGGGACACTGCGGAAAGAGTACCATACTGTCCGCAATGTGGGCAGCTCAAACCTTTCAAATGCTGTGTTTTGGCTTTTCCAGGTCTTGTTCCGAAGAATAAAATCATGATTCTGTGCTGTTTGAGTTTTTCATTTTTAGAGCCCTTTTCTTTTTATAATGCGATTTGTCAGCAACATAAAGGGTCTTTCGCACCTCACAGTAAACTGTGTTTTGGTCTTTTCCAGTAAGATATGTGCTTTTTACAATTTCTACCTCGTTTTCCTCTTTGACACGGTTTTTCAGATGTTCAAGTTCCTCCAACGTATAGATGAAATTTGCATATAAATGCTCTTTTGCGGGGCGTTTGAAAAAGATTTCAGCCGATTTATCCCAGACCACATAGTCATCTCCCAAAAGGTTTATCAATTGTACCATGGGAATTGGGTCAACGGCCGAAAACATACTGCCGCCAAATATTGAATCTACATAGTTTCTGTTTTTATAGCTGATGGGAAGTTTTACTTTGACTTCCATCAAATCTTTGGACACTTCCGTCACTCGGGCTGTGCTTCTTCGATACATGGGAGAAAGATTAAACCCATATTTGAAAAGCATATGTTTGACCATATACCTTGACCCTAATTCAGCTAGTTTTTGATAAAACGACATAGTACATGTTCACGCGACAAAAATAATATTTTGTTTCCTTGGGTATAATTGTGCTCTAAGAAGTAATAGGTCATTCCACACTATTTTTCAACACTGAACAATAGTAAATAATAATTGAAGAGATAAAAATACCCCCGATTTTGGGAATCGGAGGTATTGTTTTATTAAAAATATATTATTCTAATCACTCAACGAGAGTAATTGTTTTCGTTTTTGTTGGTGTAGCATATGAGCTCATCTCATAATATTCAATTAAGTAATTTCCTAGAGACCTCATTTGAAACCAAATGTTACAGTTTTCACCGGAAGTTTTGGTAGTAAAGGTTTGTGACATTGTTTGCGAGTCGTATGTGCCTGCAACCCAGTCATTCAATTCGTTGGGATATGTGCACAAAAGTTCCTGTCCAAGGTCGTGAAGTGCAGTTATTTTTATTTTTACAGAAGCACCTGAATTGTTTAAAGTAGCGGCTAGAGACATGTTCTCTCCCCTTGAATATTCTGTACGTTCCAAATCAAGAAGATTTATACTGCTTATAAAACTAGGAGCCGGTGATGTTATTTCGGGATAATCTATCAATGTTGCCGTTGTTTCATAAAGATTGCTTTCCAGAAATGCTTGAACGTATTCCTCAAAACTTGGAATATCAGCTTCGATTCCGAATTCACCATATCGGTTTATCAAGTTTTGTCGAATCCCTTCTAAATCCAAGTAACCTATATGATTGACCAGTTGAGACCCTAAGGAGATGTTATTTAAAACTCCATCTTCTTTTATGTCCAAACTTATGTTTGCTATAAGTTCCGCCATCTCGGCCTCCGTTCTATATCCTTGTAATATTATTGACACGGCCAAAAGTTTGGCATTATTGCCGCCAGATTGGGAAATATCCAAAAGTTCTGAGGGCGATACATCAGAATTGTTAAAGCCGAAAATCGCAAAGATTTCATTTTGTGCCTGTGTTTTGGCTTCTTCAAAAGTAGAGCCTTCTTCAATCAAATATTCAACTCTGTCCTTTTCCAATTGAGAAAGAATGTTCACGTTGACTAAGGATTGATCTTCCTCTTCCGATAGTTGAGAAACTGCATTTAAAATTATGGGCGCTGCAGATTTTATTCCCAAAACTTCGTTGAAATAAAAACCATTGGCTTGCAAGTTCACATAGTTAGAGGCCAATTCAATATTATCGACCTCAAAACTCCCTTGACCGTTGTCAATTGTTGTGGTGAAAATATTTCCAGTCTGGGATAAATCATTTTCCAGTTCGAATATGTTAATATTTGTGCCATTAATAAATGGACCTTTTTGCACAGCTCCAGAAATTGTTGTAACGCGTGTAGATAATTCACTTTCAGAATTTTTGGCAATTGTACTACTTTCATTCTCATCACAGCTGATGAACAATCCCATAATTAAAAAAGGAAACATACCATTTTTCATAAGTATAAGTTTTAGTTTGGTTCAAAGAAATCGAAATCCAGATTCAAAAAACTATCAGATTGATGGTTGATGGATTTCAGTTGACGAATTGGGGGTTAGATATTTTTTTTGAACCTGATTCTCTCTAATTTTCGTTTTGTATACCTTTAAGAACTTTATTAATTGACAAATTGATTTCAAAAACCACCATAGACCAGGTATATGAAACCGCCCGTGTAGAGGAGGTGATTGGTGATTACGTACAGCTTAAAAAATCGGGTTCCAACTTTAAGGGCCTTAGTCCATTTACCGATGAGCGGACCCCGAGTTTTATGGTTTCCCCAGTAAAACAGATATGGAAGGATTTTAGTAGCGGAAAAGGAGGCAATGTGGTTGCCTTTCTTATGGAGCATGAGCATTTTACCTACCCCGAGGCCATTCGGTATTTGGCTAAAAAGTATAACATTGAAATAGAGGAAACCGAGCGTACCGATGAGGAAAAAGAGCAGGCCAATGAGAGGGAGAGCATGTATCTGGTTTCTGATTTTGCGCAGAAGTACTTTGTCGACACTCTTTGGGATACCGAGCCCGGAAAAGCTATTGGACTGACCTATTTTAAGGAACGCGGATTTTCTGATGGCACAATCAGGAAGTTTGGTCTGGGCTACAGTTTGGATGAATGGCAGGCCTTTACCGATACGGCATTGGATAAATCCTATCAACTCGAGTTCTTGGAAAAAACAGGCTTGACCATTGTAAAGGAACAAGCCGATGGGTCGTCCAAGAAGTTCGATAGGTTCAAGGGCAGGGTGATGTTCCCCATCCATTCCATGAGCGGACGGGTACTTGGATTCGGGGGTAGAATTTTGACTAACGACAAAAAGGCTGCAAAATATCTCAACTCTCCTGAAAGTGATATTTACCATAAGAGCAAGGTTCTATACGGAATATACTTTGCTAAACAGGCCATTGCCAAAGAGGATAACTGTTATTTGGTTGAAGGGTATACCGATGTTATTCAAATGCATCAGCGTGGGGTTGAAAATGTCGTCTCATCAAGTGGTACGGCCCTTACACCCGAACAAATACGTTTGATTAATAGGCTCACCAAAAATATCACTGTTCTTTTTGATGGTGACGCTGCTGGTCTGAGAGCTTCTCTGCGTGGAATTGATTTGATCTTGGAACAGGGCATGAACGTTAAAGTGTGTTCGTTTCCTGAGGGGGAGGATCCTGATAGTTTCGCTAAAACCAATACCTATGAGGACTTAGTACTGTATTTGGAGGAAAACGCTAAGGATTTTATTCAGTTTAAGACTTCCCTACTGGCAAAAGAATCCGCCAATGACCCCATAAAAAGAGCCGATACCATCCGAGATATTGTTAACAGCATCAGTAAGATTCCCGATAGGATAAAAAAGGAAGTCTATATTCAGGAATGCGCCAAAATAATGCAAATTTCTGAAGAGGTTCTTTACAATACCTTGGCGCAAATTGATAAAAAAGAAAGAACCGATGCCGGCAAAAAACTAAAGCAAGAGCAAAAAGCTTTTGAGGTGGTTAAGAATGAATCGGTAATTGAGAAGGTCGATGTACAGTACGAACTCGAACGCAAAATTATTGAGATGCTTCTGTTGTATGGAAATCAAAAACAGGAGTTTGAGGATTTGGTATTAAAGGAAAATGAAGAGGGTGAGCTTGCTTTGGAACCCGAGGTCATAGAAACTAAAGTATACCAAAAGGTGTATTTAGACCTTCAAGAAGATGAGATTGAATTGACCAACGATAATTTTCGAAATATTTACTATCACCTTATAGGTAATCTCAATGAAAAAGAAGAATTCACTATAAACAGTTTTTTGTCAGAATTGGACCAAGAAATGGTTAGCGAGGTCTCTTCCATTCTCATGGAAGAAGAGCGTTATGTTCTTCATGATTGGGAAAGAAAAGATATCTATCCCAAGGAAAAGGGGATGGGAGTGGCACAACTTGTAGGTGAGACCATATTGACCCTTCGCTGTAATTTGATAAAGGCTCGCATTGTCGAGTTACAAGGTCAGACTGAGGGGAGTAGTGAAGATAATTCCGAAGTTTTGGAAGAGATTATGAACTATCTTCAACTCAATAAACTGCTTAACGCAAAGTTGAATCGGGTACTCTCATAAAAAAATCCCAAGTTTTGCTTGGGATTCTCTTTACTTTTAATGATAGTTGGTTGTGCTAATACAATTCCAGGGCCTTGGCCTGTTGTAGCAAGTCCACTAGGTTATCGACGTTTAATTTTTTCATCAAACGTGCTTTGTAGGTACTTACCGTTTTCTCATTGAGATTAAGGCCTTCGGCGACCTCTTTGTTTCTTTTTCCACTAGCCAATAATTTCAATACTTCAACCTCACGGGAAGAAAGTCTTCGGAAGAATCTTCTTGGCTTTTGGGTACCTTCGTCAAAGGCTAGGCGTTGGGCCAATTCGTTTGTAATGAACATGTTGCCCTCACTGACCTTTTTTACGGCGGTAATAATGTAATCCAAATCGGCAGTTTTAGAAAGGTAACCAAAAGCGCCAGAACGGATGGTGCTTAAGGCGTAAACATCTTCAGATTGCCCACTGTACATTAGTGTCTTTACATTGGGAAATTCTTGCTTTAGTTTTCTCAAGGCAGCAATTCCGTTAATCTCTGGAATGTCCATTTCGAGCATCACTACATCGGGGGTAACCTTTTCCAATACTTCGAACAATTCTTCTGTTGTAGAAACGTCTGCAATCACTTCCATTTCGGAGCTGGATTCCAGAACCTGTATAATACCGAGTCGAACTATGGGATGGTTGTCAGCTATTAGAACTTTAATCATTTGGTTCGGGTTTAATTAAAAATCACGAGTTGTTAGTACTTATTTCCCTACATAGCGTAGCGGGCAAGTTAACAATTTCGTGGAGTAAAATTGTGATTTTTTTCTTAAAACCTTAAAATTTCTGGGGTTTTTTTCGTCTTAAGCTGGGTTTTTATGGACAAAAGGTTACTTCAAGTCCTCAGGAATTTCACAAATTGGTATAGGAATCATCTTATGTTTGTTAGCGGTATTAAACCTTTTATATATTGTGAATACTTCCTTTTCTCTATCAGAAAAATCTTCAATACTTTTTCCCTGGTCATCCATTTTCATTGCCCATTCCAGTTCAGGGTATGATGCTCCAATTTGGTCTTCGTCAGTTCTATGGTCACCCCAAAGGCCGTCTGTTGGTGGGGCATCCATGATATCTTGATTCACACCAAGTACCCTTCCCAATTCATAAACCTCCGTTTTTAAAAGGTCGGCTATTGGGCTTAAATCTACTCCGCCGTCACCATATTTTGTATAAAAGCCGATACCAAAGTCCTCTACCTTGTTCCCGGTTCCCGCTACTAAGTATTTTTTGAGGGCAGCAAAATAATATAACGTTGTCATACGAAGTCTCGCTCGAGTATTCGCCAATGACATAAATCTCTCCTCTTCATCCTCCACTTTGGGCAAAGCGTCAACCAAACTGTCAAATACTGGGGTCAGGTTGACCGGCTGTCGCTGTACATTTGAAAAGTTCTCCATGAGCCAATCGATATGACGGTCTGCCCGGGTTACCTGGTTTTCACCTTGATGTATGGGCATTTCCACACATAGAAGCTTTAAGCCTGTTTTGGCGCAAAGTGTTGAGGTAACGGCCGAGTCTACACCACCCGAGACTCCGATTACAAATCCTTCAACTTTGGCTTTGGTGGCATAATCCTTTAACCAATCTACAATATGGGCTATCACCTTTTCTGTTTGCATACCTGACTTTTTAGATTCAAAAATTTACCTTTGTGCCCTGTAAATTTAGAAGGTGTAGCCTTAAAAATGAAGTGGATGTCCAAATACTTCTTTCCCCGAAATTATATTTTCTTCTTTTTGTGTCCCATTTTAATGGTTTTTGCGTGCAAAGAAATCGACAAAAGAGAGGAAGACATTGCCAAAATTGAGGTTGACTTGAAGATTTCGCGGTTTGACCGGGCATTCGCAGAAGCCTCACCAAGTGATATACCGGATTTAAAACAACAATATCCCTATCTGTTTCCAAAACAGTTTCCCGACAGCATATGGGAAACCAAAATGAAGGACACCATTCAAATTGAGATTTCACAGGAGGTGGATAAGGTTTTTGGTGATTTTCAGAAAGAAACGGATGAGCTTGAGGCACTTTACCAACATATTGCCTATTACTTTCCAGAATCTAAGGTGCCCCATATCGTTACCTTAACTTCCGATGTGCGATATGATGACCGGGTTATTTTGACCGATACGCTGCTTCTTTTGGGACTGGACAACTATTTAGGGAAAGACCATCACTTTTATAGAAGCATATCACGATATATTGCCTCCGTATTGGATAAAAGATTTTTGGTATCGGATGTAGCAAATGCTTTTTCGAAAAGGGTTGTTAAATATCCCAGAAATCGCACCTTTTTATCGCGAATGGTTCACTATGGAAAAGAGCTTTACTTAAAAGATAAGCTCTTGCCCAACTATACCGACGGTCAAAAAATAGGATATAGTGAGGAGCAAATAGTCTGGGCAAAAACGAATGAGGAGGAGATTTGGCGTTATTTTGTTGAAAGAGACCTGTTATATAGCACAGAATCAAGTTTAGACCGTAGGTTTTTAGACCCGGCACCTTTTTCTAAATTTCAGCTTGAATTGGACAGCGAATCCCCAGGTAGGTTGGGGAGATATATGGGTTGGCAAATAGTCAGGGCCTTCTCTGGCAAAAATCCGGAAGTAGAGCTTAAGCAAATCCTTGCGATGCCTGCGGATGAATTATTTAAAAAATCAAATTACAAACCAAAACGATAGATGGCGGTAGAACACACATCAGAAATAAAATTAAAGGTGGGTCTCGATGAAAACCGAGTGCCTGAGGAGCTGACTTGGTCGGCCCAAGATGGGGGAATAGAAAATGAAGAGGCCAAGGCCATTATGCTTTCCGTGTGGGACAGCAACAATAAGGAATCCCTAAAGATTGACCTTTGGACCAAGGATATGCCGGTCGATGAGATGAAAATCTTTTTTCATCAAACCTTAGTGACGATGTCAGATACTTTTATGAAAGCGACACAAGATGAAAAAATGACCGCGACCATGAAAGATTTTTGCGATTATTTTGCAGAAAAGTTGGAGTTGAAGTAAATCTTGCTTCTATAAGGGCCGGTTTGAACGGAGGAACAGACTGGGGAAGCTAATCGATTACAATATCTGCATAGATGGCATGAAGTTTAATGGAAGGTTTTATTTGTGCTATTTTGGTTTCAAGATTGTTTATGCTCAAGGAAAGCTGTAGGCTTTTGGTTTGAAATTCCTTTTTATGGGAACTAGACATTAAGTTTACTTTTCTTTTTGCATCGTAAAGGGCAGAGACTCCTTTCTTAAAGTGTTTCGCCATTTTTTTGACTACCAACTTCATTTCGTCCTCTTCTCCATCTTCATTTGGAGTCTTCTTGTTCAAGAACTTTACAAATGTATTGTTCTCTGAAATTGCAAGCTTGATTTCTTTTTGGGCTAAATTTAGTTTTGTTATAGCTGCATTATAATTTTCAACCCAAATATTGTTCTCAATACTTTTCAATTTTTGTTCAATCAAAGCATTGGTTATTCCAAATTCGGTAATTCGTTTTTTTTGTCGAGCCAAAAAGGTCTCCCTCTTCTGACTTTTTAACGCTGAAATGGAGTCGATGAAATTAAAATCCCCAGTCGAATTAAGCTTTGTATAATCGCCCTTCATGAAATCATCATGGGAAATTGGGTTTTCCAATAATTGCCATATGGGGTCAAAGGGCATATGGGTTTTGATAAAATCTTTAGGCGGAATCAAAAAGAAATTGTCTCTGAACTTGCTTATATAATTATTGTCTTCAACATAGCCAGCTGCCCAGGTATTGTCAATAAAATAATAGGACGAATCTAATTTTACCGCATTCCAGGCGTGACTTTCATCCGCTATTTTTGATGATTTGCCATCTCTGGTATAACCAGTTATATAATGTGATTGAATATCTAAAGCGCTGCACATTTTGTGAAATAACATGGAATAGTGCATACATACCCCTTTTTTATTGGATAAAACCTCTTTTATGATCAAGTC
>NZ_JANQIH010000290.1 GCF_028282265.1 Allomuricauda sp. | reverse complement strand
ACTGCATCCACGGCGTGAATCACTCCATTTGATGCTACAATGTCGGCTATGTCTACGTCACTTATTCCATTCAGGGTTACCCCGTCGTCAGTATTTATGTACATGCTGTAATTGACACCAGCCTCAAATTCTGCGGCAGTGTTCACATATGAATTGTTAAGTCCGGAGGAAAAAGCCGCCGTTCCCACAATTACGTGATTCGATAAAATATCATTGATATCATTTGAACTTGGGTCATTGTTAAATTCCGTAAAAGCATCATTTACCGGAGCAAAAACCGTAAAGTCTTCCGCTTCATTAGAAAGAAGATCGGTGAATGTAGTATTACCGCCATCGGTAAGCGCGGCAACCAAAGATGATAAATTGGGGTTTGCTACGGCATGATCCACAATATTGGGAATATCGATTACAGCATCCACCACATGTACAACTCCGTTTAGAGCCTTTACATCAGGGGTATCTACGGTTGAAACTCCGTTAAACACCACACCGCTGGCAGTATTGAAGAAAATACTGATGTTTTCATCTCCTGCACCTGTAGCTAAAGTGTTTTCATATCCCGAACCTAATCCGGTCAAATCTGAGGCCATCAGTTCCCCATTGATTACGTGGTTTAACAACACATTAGTCAAAGTCTCTACCGGGATATCACCGAGTGCTTGTCCGTTTAAGAAGGTATTGAAAGCTGTATCAGTAGGTGCTAGCACGGTGAACGGTCCATCACCTCTAAGAACTGTAGGTAAATCCCCATTAGCTGCTGTTAGGGCAGCTACCAGGCTCTGTAAGTTTTCGTTAGCTATGGCCAAATCAGTAATGGGAACTAGAATAATATCGGCCAACTCGTCCAAAATAGTCTGTGGCAACAAAACTTTATCAATAATATGTACTACACCATTGGAGGTTTCCACATTGGCGGTTGTAACCTCGGCATCGACATCCGTTGCGTCGCCAATAAAAACACCGCCAGTAGTAGATACTGAAAGTGTAGACCCCTGTAGGGTTGTTAAAGTCTGTCCATCGGTAAGATCAGTGGAAAGAGCGGCGGTGCCTACTATAACGTGATATTGCAAAATAACAGCCAACAGGTCTTGTAGTTGCTCGGTATTAAAATCATCCAATGAGTCAAAACCATCAAGTTGGGCCAACAAATCTGCAAATGCAGCATTGGTAGGCGCAAAAACTGTGAAGGGTCCATCACCACTTAACGCACTGACCAAGTCATTATTTGCACTTTCGTCAGCTTTCAAAAGGGCATCCACCAAACTACTTAGGTCTGTAGTAGCTTGAGCGGCTTCAACGATATTATTGCTTTGGTCAGGTGGATTTGAAGTGTTATCGTCATCATCTGAGCATGCGGTAAAAATTAGCGTAGAGGCTAAAATTGCAATTTGGAAAAATTTGCTTAGTGCTTTCATAGTATGTTTTTAGGATTATGCTTTGTTTAACTTCTTAAAGATATCTTTGAACGAAATAGGTTGCTTTTGTTTAGCTTTTTTTATAAAAAGTTTAACAATTAACCTTAAACAAAACGGTATAAAACAAAAAAATCCGGCTCGCCATTAAGGGCGAACCGGACTTAAAATAAAGGAAAAACTAAGATTCTAGGACGAAAGCTAGTGCATTACTTCATTTGGTATCAGCACTTTATCGATAATGTGAATTACACCATTGAGTACATGGATATCAGGGGAAGTAACCTTCGAGGGATTACCAGTTTTGTCTAAGATGTATACTTCTTGACCTCTCTGAATGTTTAACTTTTCTCCTTGAAGTGTAGCCAATTGTTGACCGTTAAACAAATCAGAGGAGTTTGCTTTGGTTCCTTTAACAAGATGGTAAGAAAGGATGATGCCCAATAGCTCCAATTCTTCGGGAGTATCAAAATCTGCCAACGAATCGATGCCATCAAGTTGTGCGAACAATTCTAAAAAAGCTTGATTTGTTGGAAGAAAAAAGGTGAATTGTTCATGATCAACTACCAAATCCCCGATAAGGTGTTTGACCATTAGAAATGCCTGAACAAACTGATCACATTCATCCAAATTATCAATGATGTCCAACAAAGTTTGTTCGGTCTCCGAAACTATAGTTTCTATGACTGTTTCTGGAATAAGAATGCGATCAATGGTATGAATCACCCCGTTGGCTGCCGGAATGTCTGTAATTACCAAGTCAACATTTTGTTCCAGACCGTCCTGCAAAAAAAAACCGTCACCACCCAAGACTACATCGAACCCATCGTTGGGTAGAAGTGTTGATACAGTCCCAACGGATAAGTCGTTAGAGGTAACCAATCCGGGAACTACATGATAGCTCAGAACCTGCCTTAATAAATCAACTTCAAAAGCTAGGTCAAAGTCTTCAATACCATCGAACGAGCTTCCCAGTAAACCGAAAAAGAAGTTTATCGAATTGCTGGTAGGAGCGAAAACCGTGAAAGGACCATCCTCTCCCAAAGTATCTAGCAACCCAGTTAGTTCCAAGGCCTCCTGTAAAAAATCCAAATCAGGAGTACTTTCCACCAAATCCTTGATAGTGGGTAGTCCAGAACTTGGATCATCAGGATTTACCGTATCCAAAAAGTCCTGAATTTCCTGTGGAATCAATATTTTGTCGATAATGTGCACAACTCCGTTACTGCCTAGATTATCAACATCAATAAGTTGCGCATCCACATCAGAGGCATCCCCAATTACAAATGTGCTGCCAGAAGAAATCACATCAAGTGTCTCATTTGGAAGCAAGGTGTTGAGTGTGCCCGGGCTAAGGTCAGTAGAAGCAAAATCACCAGGGACCACGTGATACTGTAGTATTTGCTCAAGAATTAAAAGCTCGAAAGCACTGTCAAAATCATCAAAACTGCTGAAAGTATCTCCCAGTAGGTCGAACAATTCCTCAATAGCTGCATTGGTAGGTGCAAAAACGGTAAAGGGTCCTTCTCCACTCAAATCATCATCCAACTGTGCCTTCAATACGGCCTCTTCCAATAAGGACAAATCATCAGAATCAACTACAATTTCAACTATATTGGGTAAAGAGTTCGGATTGTTGGGATCGTCATCGTCCGAAGAGCCTGGGTCATCATCGTCCGAGGAGCCCGGGTCATCATCATCTGAAGAGCCTGGGTCATCATCAGAAGAGCCTGGGTCATCATCATCAGAAGAATTGGGATCATCGTCCGTTATGCTGATTTCATCATCGTCCTGCGAACCCCCATTGTCATCACTGCTACAGGAATATATGAAAAAGGTTAACGCAAATAAAATCAGTAATTTACCTAAATGTGGGATGGTTTTCATTCTCAATTAATTTGGTTCTGTGTTCTCGTGATTGAAAGTAAAATTTAATACCCGCATCAACTTAAATGCAGTCTTAATTCTTGGTTACCTCAACTTTAAATAATGCGTCGTTTGTAAAGAATAGGGGTATTGCTTAACAACATTACACGGATAATATCACTTTTTTATCACAAAAGAATAATGATTTTGTCGGCGATCGGATGATTTCACTTGTCAATCGGATGTTAGGTTTCCTTTCACACATCCAATAAGTGCCGTTTTGTATTTTTGCATTTCAAATGAAATTGATGAAAAAGGTTGTGGTAGGATTATCAGGAGGAGTGGACTCAAGTGTCTCGGCCTATCTTTTAAAAGAGCAAGGTTATGAGGTGATAGGCCTTTTTATGAAAAATTGGCATGACGATTCCGTGATTATCTCTGATGAATGCCCTTGGGTTGAGGATAGCAATGATGCACTGATAGTCGCCGAAAAGCTGGGAATTCCTTTCCAAACTGTCGATTTGAGCGCCGAATACAAAGAACGTATTGTCGACTACATGTTCAGTGAATACGAAAAAGGAAGAACTCCTAATCCTGACGTATTGTGCAATAGAGAGATAAAATTCGATGTGTTTCTGAAAATTGCCCTACAGCTGGGCGCAGATTTTGTTGCTACCGGGCATTATTGTAGAAAAGGAACCATCAAAAATAAAGACGGCTCAGAAACCTATCAGCTTTTGGCTGGAAAAGACCCAAATAAGGATCAGTCTTATTTTCTGTGTCAATTGTCCCAAGAACAGTTGTCAAAAACGCTCTTTCCGATAGGGGAGCTTACAAAACCCGAAGTGAGGCAAATTGCAGCTGAAAACGATTTGGCTACAGCGGATAAAAAAGATTCGCAAGGATTATGCTTCATCGGTAAAGTGAGGTTGCCAGAGTTTTTGCAGCAAAAATTGAAGCCAAAAAAAGGATTGATCGTGGAAGTACCTTCCAATTCAAATCAATTCCAAGAAACCGTGCCTGACTTTTCGAACCGATGGGAAGAATTAGCTTTTCAGGCAGAGAAAAAAGTGTACAACATGGCTGACGGTGCAGTGGTGGGAGAGCATCAGGGTGCGCACTATTTTACCATAGGCCAACGTAAAGGACTTGATGTTGGCGGCACCAAAGAACCTTTATTTGTAATTGAAACCGACGTTGACCAAAACATTATTTATACCGGTCAGGGTAAATCCCATCCGGGTTTGTTTCGTCGAACCCTGTTTGTTAAGGAAGATGAATTACATTGGGTTCGACCCGATCTTGCTTTGTTACCGGACGGAGAAATGAAGGTAAAAGCTAGAATACGATATCGTCAGCCTTTGCAAAATGCAACGCTCTATAAAACGGAAGGTGGGGTTTACGTGGATTTCGAGGAAAAACAGTCCGCAATCACAGAAGGACAGTTTGTAGCTTGGTATTTGAATGACGAATTAATAGGTTCCGGTGTTATTTCTTAATTATGCAGCCTAATAAAATTACCGACCTTTTCCATATTAAATATCCCATTATCCAAGCCGGAATGATCTGGGCCAGTGGATGGCGCTTGGCCTCCGCTGTATCAAATTCTGGTGGTTTAGGTCTTTTGGGAGCAGGGAGTATGTATCCCGAGGTTCTCAAGGAACATATTGAGAAATGCCAGAAAGCAACAAACAAGCCTTTTGGGGTCAATGTTCCCATGCTCTATCCCGATATAGAAAAACTCATGGAAATCATTGTAGATGGTGGTGTGAAAATTGTATTTACCTCTGCGGGAAATCCAAAAACATGGACCAATTTCCTTAAGGAAAAAGGGATCACGGTGGTGCATGTTGTCAGTAGTGTAAAGTTTGCTCTTAAGGCCCAGGAGGCCGGGGTTGATGCCATAGTTGCCGAAGGTTTTGAGGCCGGTGGACATAATGGCCGTGATGAGACTACTACTATGGTTCTTATACCATCGGTAAAAGAAAAGGTATCCATTCCATTAATTGCTGCTGGAGGTATTGCTACCGGAAGTGCCATGCTTGCCGCTATGGTTTTGGGGGCCGATGGAGTTCAAATTGGTAGTCGATTCGTGGCTAGTGAAGAAGCCTCGTCCCATATAGATTTCAAAAAAGCTGTGGTAGAAGCTGGGGAAGGGGATACCCATCTCACCCTGAAAGAACTAGCTCCGGTTAGAATGTTGAAGAACAAATTTTATCAAAGTGTTCAAAAGGCATATTCAGAGGGAGCATCCGTAGAAGAGTTAAAAAAGCTTTTGGGCAGGGCAAGAGCCAAACGCGGTATGTTTGAAGGGGACCTTGAAGAGGGTGAGCTTGAAATAGGACAGGTATCAGGACTTATTCATGATATCAAACCCGCTTCAAGCATTATGCAAGATTTACTCCAAGAGTTTGAGATGGCACAAAACAATGCCACAAAATTCTAGTGGTCTACGACTGATACTTCACCAAAATCTGCAATCCTACATATAAAGTTGCTGCAACAAGCCAAACGATTTGTGGAATCAGGTATTTTGATAAATTACGATTGAGTCCTTTCAGTCCTGATCGATACTTTAATGTTACAAGAAGGGTAAAAATGTTTCCCGCTGCTCCTACTTCCAATTGATTGAAAAAATAGGTGTACAAGGGATATAGCCAAACAATTACCAATAGAAAAATCCCAAGATAAAAGTGACCGTTGGCCATCCCGGTTTTCTTGTAAATCCGAAATAGTAGCCAAACCATAATGATGGTCAACAGTACCCAAACGCCTGCGGCTATAAAGTCAATCCATGTGAGGTAATCAAGAATTTGTTTCAAACCTTTAAAAATCAGTTAGATTCTTCAAATTTAGTAAGAAAGAATTTCAGTTATTCTAACAATTCTTTTTAACACTTTTTATACATTTACTTCAGACACGTATGAAGCAGCTTATCCCCACCATAGTTCTTTTATGCATGTTATCTTCCATGCATGCGCAAATTGAACGCGACAAGGTTTTACATTTTGTTGGCGGCGGCCTCTTTGGTCTAGCTGGTGCTGGGATTGCAAAACAAGCTACCGATGGCAATCGAGCATGGACCTTTGTAGGTTCGGTGGTGGGAAGTACTCTGGCGGGTGTGGCTAAAGAATCGATTGATGCAGGACAGTCTGACAATAGTTGGGACAACGAGGACTTAGTTGCTACCATATTAGGAGGAGTAACCGTGGGTATTACTATCGAACTCTTTTCAAAAAAAAGAAAGGATGGACGACTTAGGGGTAGTCTTACGGCTGATAGAACCGACCTTGACAAAACGATTAACATTCATCAATTGTCATTTCTAAACCAAGAAACCGGCAAATTACCGGTACTGACCCCTTTGGGTTTTTCAAATGATATCAATCAAGAAGATTTAGTGCAAGATTATCATTAAATCAAGCCTCTAGCCTTTATTTCCAAATATTTGTTGATGGTATTGATGGTCAGGTCTTCAGGTTTTGTAAGTATGGTCTGAATTCCATGTTTTCGCAGTTCGTTTACAATCAACTTCTTTTCGTAAATGAATTTTTCTGCAATGGTCTGCTCAAATATTTGACGAATGTTTTGCGCCTTCTCCACAGCGAATTCATTGAGTTCGGTATTTTCGAAGAATATCACAACCAATAGATGTTGTTTGGCAATAGCCTGTAGATAGGGGAGTTGGCGATGCAGGGCATCCAAAGTTTCAAAATTAGTGTATAGCAAAAGAAGGCTTCGCTGGTTGAGATTTCGTTTGATATCCACATAAAGTCTACTGAAATCGCTCTCCACAAAATTGGTCCTTAGATTATATAGAGTTTCGAGGATGAGGTTCATTTGAGAATTTCTCCTTTCTGCCACTACTCGATTTTCTATGCGGTTGCTGAAGGAAAACATACCGGCTTTGTCTTGCTTTTTTAGGGCAATATTGCTGATGACCAAAGTGGCATTAATGGCATAATCAAGAAGGCTCAACCCCTCAAAGGGCATTTTCATCACCCTCCCTTTGTCTATTACCGAATATACGGGCTGTGATTTTTCATCCTGATATTGGTTGACCATCAATTGGTTCTTTTTGGCAGTTGCCTTCCAATTGATATTTCTAATATCATCTCCTTGAACGTATTCCTTTATCTGTTCAAACTCCATGGTATGCCCAATCCGACGTATTTTCTTTAGCCCGTATTCGTGCAATCGATTTGTAAAAGCAATTAAATCGTATTTCTGAAGCTGAAGGAATGAAGGATATACCGGAATTTCCGCTGAATCATCAAAGCGATAGCGCCTGGCCAAAAAACCTATTGGAGCCGAAGCGTATACGTTAAGACTTCCAAAGAAATAAACGCCACGTTCCGTAGGTCTAAGTTCATAATCAAAAGTTTTGCTGCCTCCGCTTTCCAGGGTACTGGTCAATTCAAAATCCCGTTTTTGAAATTGAAAAGGAATCTCGTCAATGAGCTTCACCTGTGTTCTAAAGAGATAACCATTGGTCAGTGCAATTTGAATAGGATTGGGGTCTCCGTTGGAAAGCTTGTCGGGTAAATTTCTTTTGCCCACAATTTTACCTTTGGAAGCAAACAAAAGAAGGTAATCGACAATCAAAAAGAGAGCGAACATGTAAAAAACAACCCGAGTTGCTCCGTACAATCCGGGAAACACATAGCTCAACAAAAAAGCTACAATAATAGCGACAAGCGCTATGAAGAAGCGTTGTTTAATATAGATATGTCTAAAAAATCGTTTCAAGCTCTTCTATCTGGGAATTTCGATGCTCTCTACAATTTGGTTCACCACTTGGTCAGCGGTCAAGCCTTCCATCTCCCTTTCTGGAGTCAACATGATTCTATGCGACAAAATGGGTGAGGCTACTTTTTTAATGTCTTCGGGATTTATAAAGTCTCTACCCCTCATCGCAGCAAGTGCTTTGGAAGCGTCCAATATGGCAATGGAAGCCCTTGGTGAAGCACCAAGATACAGATTGGCGTTGGTTCGAGTGTTGTTGACGATTGAGGCAATATAAGAAATGAGGTTTTTCTCTACGACCACTTCCCTGATAAGACTTTGGTACTTTGCAATTTCTTTGGCCGAAAGTATTGGATTGACTATTTCCTCAATTTCATCTTTCTTTTGCTCGTGTTTCCTTTCCAAAATCTCCACCTCCTCATCCAGACTAGGATAATTGACCTCAATCTTGAATAAAAAACGGTCCAGTTGCGCTTCAGGAAGTCGGTAAGTGCCTTCTTGTTCAATGGGGTTCTGCGTGGCGAATACCAAAAAAGGAGGTTCCATTTCGTGTCGCATACCGTCTATGGTAATCTGACGTTCTGCCATAGCTTCAAAAAGAGCAGCTTGGGTTTTAGCAGGTGCACGGTTGATTTCATCAATCAAAATGATGTTCGAAAACAGAGGCCCTTTTTTGAACTCAAACTCTGAAGTTTTTACATTGAAGACCGAAGTACCCAAGATGTCGCTGGGCATTAGGTCGGGAGTAAATTGAATTCTACTAAAGTCAACGCTCATGGTTCTTGCCAAAAGTTTGGCGGTCACTGTCTTGGCCACCCCCGGCACACCTTCAATCAACGAATGCCCGTTGGCCAAAATGGATATGATGAGCAGGTCAATCATGTTCTCTTGCCCAATTATCACCTTTCCCAGTTCGGATTTTATCTGTTGAACGGCACTTTGTAATGGGCTAAGGTCTATTCTTGAGTTGAATTCCAATCCTTCGTCTTGCACGTCTTTTTGTTCCATGGATTAACTTTTAAACTTTGTTATTTTTTTGTTCAGT
>NZ_JANQIH010000186.1 GCF_028282265.1 Allomuricauda sp. | reverse complement strand
GTTGTGCTCGCTTTCTCGGCCATGTTTTATTTGGCCCTGCGATTCAGCGCGAAGCGACAACTTGTTTCTCTCCATACGGGAATACTGGGTCTACTTTTTTTATTCCTTGGTTTTTCATCATGGCTGATGCTGCCTATTCGAGCTAGCGTTGATGTGGGAATTAATGCAAACGACCCTTCTGATGCCCGAACATTGTTGGCTTATTACAATCGAGAACAATACCCCGGTACAGATAGCCCATTTTACGGCGCGTATTATACGGATAGGTTTGGCTCATCTAGTGAGAATAAAGACGATAATCCCAAATATGAGAGAAATGAAAAACTGGGGAAGTATGTAATCGTGAACGATTATGAAGAGGCCCTGCAAGGTCCGAGTAAACAGCACATTGGTCTTTTGCCGAGAATGTGGAGTAGGGAACACGCAGAAAACTACATAAGGTATTTTGGCCCCTTACAATTTTACATTAAACCAAAATTCCGATCTAATCCTTCCCTAAAAGAAGCTGTTGAAGAATTTAGGAAGGGTTACGCCAATGGGGAAATTGATGAGGAGGGCTATATCAGCTTTTTAGAAGATTTTAATGAGTACATCGATGTGCAGCCACCTACTATTGGGGACAACCTTAAATACCTCTTTCAATATCAGTTTGGTTATATGTACCTACGTTATTTTATGTGGAACTTTGTTGGTCGGCAAAACGATGTTCAAGGTAGGTACGATAACAACGGACATTGGATTAGCGGAATCAAAGCCTTGGATAAGCTGCGATTGGGAAGCCAAGAAAACCTTCCAAGCGATGTTCTTGAAAACAAGGCGCGCAATATCTACTTTTTTTTACCTTTTTTGCTAGGAATTATTGGAATGGTATTCCACGCCTCATCTAACCCAAAACAGTTCTGGGTACTTTTTGTATTCTTTATTTTTACAGGACTCGCCATACAGTTCTACACCAATCCACCCATATTTCAACCTCGAGAACGGGATTATTCTTTGGTAGGGTCGTTTTATGCATTCGCTATTTGGATAGGAATTGGTGTCTTTGGTTTGTTCGACTTCTTCCAAAAGCATGTGAAGCAAAGAACCGGAGCGATAGCAGCGGTTGTTCTTAGTCTTTGCGCCGTGCCTTTGGTGATGGCTTCCCAAAACTGGGATGACCATGATCGGTCCAATCGATTTACAGCAAGAGCTTCGGCCAAAGCGTATCTGGATTCTACGCAGCAGGATGCTGGGGCCATATTGTTTACGATAGGGGACAATGACAATTTTCCGCTTTGGTATCTTCAAGAAATTGAAGGCTATCGAACCGATGTTAGGGTCATTGTAACCGGCTATTTTGCCACTGACTGGTACATTGACCAAATGAAAAGGAAAGCCTATAAAAGCAATCCCATTCCTTCGCAATTGACTCATGAAAAATATAGTTATGGTACACGGGATGCCATTTATCATCAAAACATTACAGACAGCCGTTGGAACATTAAGGATTTTATGGATTGGGTATCCAGCGATCATCCACAGACCAAGTTCAAGCATCTTTTACAATCGGGAGGAGCAGACCTCTCCGAGTATCCGGAAAGCACCCAGAATCTGGTTTATTATCCGACCAACAAGATTAGAGTACCGGTGAACAAGCAAAATGTTTTGGAAAGTGGTTTGGTAAAAAAGAAAGACTCAGCGTTGATTGTGGATTATATCGACATTGATTTGCCCAAGAGCTATTTACCAAAAAATAGGATGATGATGCTCGATGTTATAGCCAATAACGACTGGAAACGACCAATTTATTTTTCAGGAGGGAGTTTTGATGATGCCGAGTATATTTGGATGAAGGATTATCTGCAATTGGATGGATTGACGTACAAATTGGTTCCCATAAAAACAGAGTATGACGGGGGTTACCATATGGGGAGGGTGGATACGGAGCTATCCTACGATATTGTAAAAAATTGGGACTGGGGAAATTCGGGCAGTTCCGATATTTACCATGATCCGCAAACCAGAAAACAATTTGGCGTCACCTTCAGATTGAGTTTGGTAAAACTTTTGGAACAGTTGCTCGAAGAAAATGAAATAGATAAAGCTAGGGATATTATCCAAATCGCCATGCATAATATACCTTTTGAGCATTATGGTTATTACTCGTTCGTAGAACCCTTTTTGGAAGGCTACTACAAGGTGGGAGAGCAACAGAAAGCGAGGGAACTGTTCACGAAGCTGAAAAGAGTTTATCAAGAAAGGTTGGACCACTATGTAACGATGAACCTGGATGAGCAGTATTCCAGGATTCAGGATTTATGGTCTGACCTTCAAGGCTATCGTCGAAACGTGGTCATAGTTGAGGAGTTGGATGAAGCCCAATGGTCAGAGAAGGAAGTGAACATATTTCACAGGTATACTTTAAAACTGGAACATCTCCTTCAGGAATAGACTTCTTTGGGGCTTAAAAAACCTCTTAATTGGGACACGGCCTGATTATGGAATTTTGAAGAAAATCTTCAACCCATCAACTAAGTACTTTTTTCTTTTCTAAAAACTGGTTCGCGAACTTACGACATTGGGCCAAGGTGTCTTTGACATCTTCAAAAGTGGTCCGTGGGTTGATTAAGCACATGCGAAGTACTACCTGTCCCTGTAAAATGGTGGTGACCAAAAGGGCCTCTCGCGAGGCTACCACTTTAGCGGAAATGTATTGATTGATTTCATCCAACTCTTCCTCACTTAACTCAATTCGTATGGAATTAAACCTGAAGTTGATAATGGCCAAGGTCGCCGGGAAAACAACTTCCCAACTTTTACTCTTTCTGAGATGTGACTCCACTTTTTCAGCAAGGTCAATACCGTATGAAATTGCATCCCTAAAAGCTTGAAGCCCAAAGGTCTTGATTGACATATAAAATTTTAGGGCTCTAAACCTTCTTGTCAACTGAATGCCGTGATCATAAAAGTTAATTTCCGAGGTATTCCCTTCTATATCCCTTAGGTACTCTGGTTTTTCGGTGAACGTATGGCTTAAATGTTTATGATTTCTGACCAAAAGGCATCCCATTTCGTAAGGTTGGAACATCCATTTATGTGGGTCAATGGTCAGAGAGTCTGCTTTGTTGATTCCTTTGAGTAATTTTTTTCCTTTCGGAGATAGTATTGCAGCCCCTCCATAAGCTCCATCAATATGGAACCAAATATCCTCCTCCTTACATACCTTGGCCAGTTTCGATAGCGGGTCCACCGTTCCCGTGTTAGTGGTGCCCGAAGTGGCAATGACACAAAAAGGATGCAAACCTTCCAACCTGTCCCTGGAAATGCAACTTTTAAGCTTGTTGATAGCAAACTTAAACTCTATATCGGTTGGGATGATTCGAATCTGTTCTTTCTTAAAACCTAAAACCCGAATTGCTTTAATGTTGGAAGAGTGCGCTTGGTCTGATAGATAGATTACTGCTTTTGAAAAATCTTGTCCGCATTTGATTCGTCTTGCAGTTGTGAGCGCGGTTAGGTTGGCCATAGATCCGCCACTGGTAAAAATGCCTCCACCCATTTTTTGGGGAAAGCCAAACATCTTCAATAGCCATTGAATGGTTATGATTTCGAGCTCAGACGCTGAGGGGGAAGTGACCCACCCTCCCGAAAAAACATTATAGCCTGTAGCAAGCGCATCGGCCATTACACTAATGAAGTTACTTGGCCCTGGCACAAAGGAGTACATTTTCGGATGCGAAATCAAAGTGCTATTGGTCATTACCTTGTCCAGCACAAAATCAAGTACTTCCTTTTCATCCATAGGACCCTCAGGAGCCTCTTCCAAAAAAATGGAATCCATTTCCTCACGAGATTTTAAGGCTACGGGCGGTTTTTCTTTTTGGGTATGATGGTGTTCCACAATGGCATCAACGATTTGATACCCGAAAGTCTTCATGGCTTCTTTGGAAAGTTCTAACTTGACAAAGTCCTTTTGCATCTAAATTTGGGTTAGGTTTAAAAATATTGGAGCAAAACTAGCTCTTTGGTGAACTTTAAAAACTGATTTTTCACCATCTTTTTTCGAATACATTCAGAAAATCCATTTTAGGAGGTTAATTCGGTGAAAAGACTTTCTAGGTTTTTGTTTTTACGACTTAGCTGAAGGGTTTTTAACTGGTTGTCATGGGCAAAATCAAAAACAGCGGGTCTCATATCCTTTTGGGTATTGAAAGTGATTTCATAAACAAAACCGCTTACGTTATTCACTTTTGAGGCATTGGGAAGTTGATTAAGAAGAACTTCCTCCACTCGATAATCAAACTCCACTTCAATAATCTGCTCCTCGGCTTCCCTTAGCTCTTGCATTTTTTTATCAGCGACCAGTTGTCCTTTGTTGATAATCACAACTCTATCACAAACAGCTTCAACCTCCTTCATAATATGTGTTGAAAGCAATATGGTTTTTTCTTTACCGATTTCCCTGATAAGCTTTCGAATTTCAATCAGCTGGTTGGGGTCAAGTCCGGTGGTCGGCTCATCAAGAATCAATACTTCTGGATTGTGCAGCAGGGCCGCGGCCAGACCTACTCTTTGACGATATCCTTTGGATAATTGCCCTATCTTTTTGTGCATCTCGGGTTCCAAACCTGTTTGCTTTACTACTTCTTCAATTCGTGATTTGGGTATTTTATGTACACTGGCATTGAACCCCAAATATTCTTTAACGTACATTTCAAGATATAAGGGATTGTGTTCGGGCAGATAACCAATGCTTTCCTGTACTTTTTTTTGCTCTTTGTCCACACTGAACCCGTTGACAGAAGCTTCACCAGAATCACTTTTATAATATGTGGTTAAAATGCGCATTAGAGTTGATTTTCCGGCTCCATTGGGACCTAAAAAACCAACGATTTCCCCCTTTTCAATGGAAAACGAGATATCATCAAGGGCTTTCTGCTTTCCAAAAGATTTGGTGATGTTGTTTACGGTTATAGACATATATCAAGCAATATCATTCAAAAATACAGGTTTGATTTCGCTTCGCCAACGTTGTTGGAAATGGAAAATCATTAAAATATGGACTCTTTCAATCAAAAATCAACAACAGAATTATAGAAATACCTCATGAAGTGAAAAAAATGGGATGATGCTTTGTTTTTTCAAAGGAATGCCCAATCTTAGCCTCAGATTTACAACAACATGAGCAAAACGTATTTCTGGAACGGTTTTTATTTCTACTTCTTTTTTAGAAGAGGAACGGGACTGTTATAGAATACGACGAAGTATAAAATGAATAGGGTCCCGACATACAATCGGGACTTTTTTATTGGATGAAACTAAAAATAGCCATACAAGGAATAAAGGGAAGTAACCATCATCAAGTGGCCCATGATTTTTTTGGGGACTCCATTGAATTGGTGGAATGCCTGTCATTCGATAAAATGATTGACCATTTGATGGCCGGAACTGCGGACAAAGGCGTTATGGCAATTGAGAACTCGATTGCAGGATCTATTATCCCCAACTACAATTTGGTGTACCATAATCAGATTCACATCATTGGGGAGCACTACTTGAGTATTCATCATAATTTAATGGTATTGCAAGGGCAGACCATAGAACAAATAAAGGAGGTGAGATCGCACCCTATGGCCCTTCTACAATGCAAAGAGTTTTTAAAAAAATATACCCACCTAAAGCTGGTCGAAGATGTGGATACCGCTGAGACGGCCAAAAAAATTCAAGAGGGGAATCTTGGTCATGTAGCGGCGATCGCCCCAAAGGTGGCAGCTGAACTTTATAATTTGGAGATTATCGCTCCAGAAATACAGACCATAAAAAACAACGCAACGCGCTTTATCATACTAAAAAAGCAGAACAAAGCATTGCCAAAAGAAGAAATCAATAAAGCATCCTTGCGCTTTATAACCGATCATAAAAGGGGAAGTTTGGCCACGGTTCTCAATGTTATGAGCGACTGTAATCTAAACCTGACCAAAATACAGTCTTTGCCAGTAATTGAGACTCCTTGGAAGTACGCCTTTTTTGTGGATGTCACTTTTGATGAATATCAACAATTTGCTAAGGCCAAGTCTCTATTGGAAATCATGTCCGAAGACTTTACCGTTTTGGGCGAATACAAAAACGCATTACAATGATACAAATAGCTGATAGGCTCCAAACGGTAAAAGAATACTACTTTTCAAAAAAACTTAGAGAGGTTAGGCAATTGGTTGCTGAAGGCAAGCCTATCATCAATATGGGAATCGGAAGTCCTGATTTACCTCCACCGCCTGAGGCCGTTGAAGGGCTAACTAAAGTACTCACACAACCCAATGCACATCAATACCAGAGTTACCAAGGTCTTCCGGAACTAAGGGAGGCCATGACAGATTTTTATGCGGCCAGGTTTGACGTTCATCTTGACCCTTCCAGCGAAATCCTGCCTCTTATTGGTTCCAAAGAGGGCATCATGCATATTAGTTTGGCCTTTTTAAATGTTGGGGATGAAGTACTGGTGCCCAACCCGGGCTATCCTACATATACCTCTGTGACCAAATTGGTAGGGGCCTATCCCATACCTTACAGTTTAACCGAAGAGAACAACTGGTTGCCCGATATCGCTTCTTTGGAAAAAATGGATTTGTCCAAAGTCAAACTTATGTGGATAAGCTATCCTAACATGCCCACCGGCGCTACGATTACGCTCGGGGCTATGAGGGAACTTGTCGATTTCGCTCAAAGGAATACTATTCTGTTAGTTAATGACAACCCCTACAGTTTCGTCCTAAATGACAATCCCACCAGTATTTTACAGGTAAATGGGGCTAAGGAAACTGCATTGGAGTTGAATTCATTGAGTAAGACCTTTAACATGGCCGGATGGCGGGTTGGAATGGTTATGGGAAGCAAAGAAAATGTATTGGCCGTCTTAAAGGTCAAGAGCAATATGGATTCCGGCATGTTTTATGGAATCCAGCAAGGCGCGGTTGCTGCTCTAAAAAGCAATGGGGCTTGGTTTTCTGAATTGGACTCCATTTATGGTCGAAGAAGGGATTTAATGTTCAAGTTGGTCGACCGTCTGGGTTGTTCATATGATGCAAAAACAGCAGGAATGTTTGTATGGGCCAAACTGCCTGAAGGTTCAAAACCCTCGGAGGAATTTATCGACGAGGTGCTGTATGATAAACATATTTTTATAGCACCGGGAACCATTTTTGGCTCAAAGGGAGAGGGGTATATTCGCTTCTCACTTTGTGTTACTGAAGAAAAAATTGAAGAAGCCATATCAAGATTTTAGAAATGAAAGTTGTTGTCATTGGAATAGGTTTAATAGGAGGTTCTTTTGCAAGGGACATAAAAAGACTGTGGCCCGATTCCACCATTGGAGGCATCGATTCCAATGAAAAGCACTTGAAAGAAGCATTACAGCTTGGAATAGTAGATAAGAAATCGGATTATACGGACTTGACAACGGCCGATATGGTGATTGTCGCTATTCCTGTTGATTATTTGGTTACAGAGCTTCCTGAGATTTTGGATGCTTGTGGAGATGAAACCGTAGTTCTTGATGCCGGTTCAACAAAAAGACAGATATGCGAAGTCTTAGCTGAACATCCTAAACGAAGAAACTTTTTGGCATGCCACCCGATTGCAGGAACGGAATTTTCAGGCCCTTCGGCAGCTTTCGAAGGATTATATGAAGGCAAGACCAACATCATTTGCGAGGTTGAAAAAACCGCTTTCAAATTACAAGAAAAGGCTTTGGAACTCTTTCAAAAACTCAAAATGCGCATTCGATACATGAATCCCGTGGCACATGATAAACATATCGCGTATGTATCGCATCTGTCCCATATTAGTTCGTTTATGTTGGGAAAGACCGTCATTGAAAAGGAGAAAAATGAAAGGGATATTTTCGATATGGCCGGTAGTGGATTTGAGAGCACCGTACGCTTGGCGAAAAGCTCACCAGACATGTGGACCCCCATTTTCGAACAGAATAAGGAAAATGTTGTGGAAACCTTGGAAGAGTACATCGCCAATTTAGAGAAGTTTAAGCAATTGCTTCTAAATGACAACTATGCTGAGGTTTACAGCGAAATGAACAATACAAATCGAATCAAACAAATTTTAAAAGGAATACCACTTACAAAATCCCAGAGTTAACTATGGAAAATAAAAAAGAAATGCGAAAATGGTTGGATGACATGGCATTGCCACATCCTTTGGTCATTGCTGGTCCCTGTAGTGCTGAAACGGAAGATCAAGTACTGCAAATTGCACATGAACTGAAAGACACCGATGTAAACTATTATCGAGCTGGAATATGGAAACCGAGAACCCGTCCGGGAAATTTTGAGGGAGTTGGTGCTATTGGATTAAAGTGGTTGCAGAAAGTAAAAGAGGAAACTGGATTGAAGACTGCTACCGAAGTCGCGAACAAGAATCATGTTGATTTGGCTTTGGAACACGATGTTGATTTATTGTGGATAGGGGCCCGTTCAACCGTAAGTCCTTTTATTGTTCAAGAAATAGCTGATGCTCTTGAAGGTACCGATAAGGTGGTGTTGGTCAAAAACCCGGTCAATCCAGACTTGTCACTGTGGTTGGGTGCTGTGGAACGTTTGGTTTCGGCAAACATCAAGAAACTTGGGGTAATCCACAGGGGCTTTTCAACCTACGAGAAGACGAAGTATCGAAACATTCCCGAGTGGCAATTGGCTATTGAGCTTCAGTCGAGGTTCCCTGATTTGCCTTTAATAAATGACCCAAGTCATATCACTGGGAAACGGGATATGATATTTGATGTTTCACAGACCGCTTTGGATTTGAATTTCGATGGTTTGATGATTGAAACGCATCATGATCCAGATAATGCCTGGAGTGATGCAGCACAACAGATAACTCCAAAAAGACTCGTACAGATAATGGAAGATCTTAGAATACGAAAAGAAACCGATCAAGAGGCTGAATACAATAGTAAAATAAGCAACTTGAGGGCTCAAATAGATGTTATCGACAACCAACTGATTGATACTTTGGGAAAACGTATGAAGGTTTCAGATGAAATTGGACAGCTGAAAAAATCAAGAAATGTGGCAGTGTTACAGACTAATCGCTGGAATGCCATCTTGGGTAATATGATTTTAGAGGGGGAACAGCGTGGTTTAAGTGAGGAATTTGTGCTTCGCATGTTCAAGGCAATCCACCAAGAGTCCATCAATCACCAAGAAAAAATCATTAACGCTTAAATCCCATGGTTTTTGGTTTTAAGTGTAACAAAAGCATTTTTGCTTCATCATTAATGAAGAAAAATGGACAACGATGAAAAAATTATTTACACTTCTAACAATTCTAGCATCCACAATGGTTTTGGCGCAAAGGACCATTGACACCGAGGTAGGTGATTTTGATAAGATAAAGGTTTTCGATTTGATTGAGGTCAACCTCATCCAATCTGATGAAAACCGAATCATGATTAAAGGCCGAAACGTTGATGACATTGTTTGGATGAACAAGGATGGTGTACTAAAGTTGCGCATGCAGCTCGACAAAAAGTTTCTCGGTGAAGATACCTTTATTGAGGTTTATTATTCCGATTTAAGGGTCATAGACGGCAATGAAGGTGCAAGAATTACCTGCAATGAAATGGTAAGTCAAGGTAAAATTGAGCTACGGGCCCAAGAGGGAGCTAAAATCCATATTGGAATGGACGTTGATTATGCCGAGATACGGGCAGTGACCGGTGGTATAGTCGAGGCTTCTGGCTTGGCACGAAACCAATCCATTGTATTAAATACGGGTGGTATTTTTGAAGGTAAATCCTTGAGAACCTCAAACTCCGAGGTGAAAATATCTGCTGGAGGTGAGGCTGAAGTCTTTGCTTCGGATCGCGTGGATATCAATGTAAAAGCAGGAGGGGATGTCACAGTTTACGGTCAGCCCAAAGAGGTAAACAAAAGTACTTTTGTTGGAGGAAGAGTTAGAATAGTGGATTAAAAAAAGAACTCACAATCAAAAAAGCCCCGACAATTTTGTCGGGGCTTTTTTTCGGATTTCTTTTAAAATCTATTTCTTGAAAATATACCTCGTGATGAAAATTCCTTGTCCATCACCCTTTCCTCCTTCGCTTTCAACAGCACTGGTAACAAACACCAATTCCCAGCCATTGGCTACCATATCGTTGATCATGGAAGTGATCAAGGCGTCATTGGCTGCAATGTTTTGAAATCGGATACCCCCTAAATTGTAGAAGTTCAAAAGTTTGGTTTCCTCAAAGTTTTTTACTCG